>CAMDAO010000012.1 GCA_945888595.1 Chryseobacterium gleum
AACAAAAGAAAAAATGATAGATATTTCTAGATTCAAAGCTGTAATTTTCGATATGGATGGTGTTCTCATTGATTCAGAACCCTTATGGAAAATTGCTATGGAGGAAGTTTTTGTTTCTATAGGATGCCCTTTAACTCGAAAAGATTTTCAAAAAACAGTCGGCTTGCGTTTAGATGAAGTAATTGAATATTGGTATGCTCATACTGGATGGGACAACACTTCTCCGAAAGAAGTTGAAAAGAGGATCGTACAGCGCATGATCGAACTTCTCAAAGAAAATGGAGAGCCATTAAGTGGTGTAGTTGATACGCTCAAACATTTGAAATCTAAAAATTTTAAAATCGGATTAGCGACTTCTTCTTATGAAGTTCTAATTAACACCGTTTTAGACACTCTTTTAATTCGCGACTATTTCGACTTTACGCATTCTGCTGAAAAAGAATCCTACGGCAAACCTCATCCAGCTGTATATCTGTCCGTTGCTGAAAAATTTAATATTAACCCAAAAGACTGTTTGGTTATTGAAGATTCTTTAAACGGTATTATTTCAGGAAAAGCAGCACGTATGAGCGTTGTTTGCATTCCTGAAAAATCTCATTCTCCTGAGCCAAAATTAGTATTGGCAGATTATCATTTTGAAGATATGTCCTTGTTTTTAGATCATATCAAATAATTCGATGCGCTATTTTCTCCATATCTCCTATAGTGGGACCAATTATCGAGGTTGGCAAATGCAAAAGGGAGGCGTGCTGAGTGTGCAAGAAGTGATTGAAAAAAATCTAAGTCAAGTATTTAAGAAACCGATTTACGTTGTCGGTTGTGGAAGAACGGATGCTCAAGTGCATGCGAGTCAGTATTTTTTACACTTCCAACTAGAGGATTCTTGGGATTTCGATCTTATTTTTCGATTGAATAAGATGTTACCTTCCGATATTTCTGTTTTTGACATTATTCAGGTGGAACCGAAGCAGCATGCACGATTCGGAGCAACAAAACGTACGTATGACTATTTTATTCATACCTACAAAGATCCCTTTTTAAAGAATATTAGCACTCTTTACACAGAATATAAATTAGATATTCGTAAAATGGCTGAAGCAGTAGCATTATTAACTGGCTATGAGGACTATCATGCGTTTTGTAAAACTCCTAGCGCCCATTCAAGCACACTTTGTACTATTTCTGAAGCCACATTATATTCAAATCTTGCGGGAGATCGAATCCGATTTCAAATTACGTCCAACCGTTTTTTAAGAGGGATGATTCGCATTATTGTGGGGAAACTATTATTAATTGGATCAGGACAAATGACTGTAGGAGAATTTGAAGCATTATTAATTTCAAAAAAAACGCCAGCAGAATTTGACGTTGCTCACCCGCAAGGACTTTTCTTATCGGAAGTGGAATATCCTTTTTTATCGATTCCCCAAAAAAGTTCTTTTTCTGCCTTTCAGCAAAATGGAGAATGGATAAAAATATCGTGAAAATTTTATTGGACTATCAATTGTTTCACCGCAAATCCTTTTTCAGAATAAATCTCCACTAAATACATTCCTTTAGAGAAAGAAGAGATATCGATTGAAATGGAGTCAATGGCTGTTTTATTTTCAAATACTTTTTGTCCAGCGATGTTTTTGATTTCAATTTTATCCATTTTAAAACCTGAAAGAATAGTAAGATTTGTACTTGATGGATTAGGAAACATTTTAATTGCATTGTCCGCTATTTTTTCATCTATTCCTATAGTTCCTAAACAAAACTTGGTTAATGATAGGTTTCCAAAATTAGCATCAACGGGCAATAATTCGGATATTAAATCACCATTACTTCGGTATAAAGAAAATCCACCATTTGCGCACACAGGGCTTGTGGTTCCTTCAAGTCCATCGCCGTATGAGTCATACAATTTAAAATAGTAGCACTTTTTTTCAAGGCAAACAGAATCAATAATTGGAATTGGGGTGGCGTCATCATAGGAACCTCCAGAGGCAAAAACAAGTGTTGAAAGCGTATCCGTTATTTCCCACGAATTTTCATTGGCATAACAGTTTATTGTTAATTCAAGCGATATTATTTCGCCCCCTACAATTGTCGTGAAAATAGCAGTAGTGGTGTCATTTAATGCGTTTTCATCTGTGGCGGTAGTATTTACAAAAATCGCTTTAAAAGAATGATTTCCATTGATAAGACTTGATTCCACAGGTAAAATAATCGTTTCTGTTTCGAATGCGTTCAAAGTTCCCACATAATTATGTGTTAAGTTAGTTAAACCATCAAAACCATAATTTATTGTAGCAGAAGTAATAGGACTTGATCCTGAATTATAAATATCAATTTGAGGTGTTAAATTTCCTCCACACACCGTTTCAAAATTAATTCTTGCATTGGACAAGGCTCCATCTGCTATAAAAGAGGCCGCTGCAGGATCAACGCCGTCAATAAACATTGATCCAATATTAGAAGGGTCTAACCAATTACTTAATCGGGTAGTATTAGTTTCACCGCCGCTCCAGGAAAGGAAAAATTTACCATAATCGTCATTCATATTTGCAGCAATTGCTCCGCAAAAAGAAGCTCCTCCATGCAATTGTCCAATCGTTCTATGATTTTGATTGAATAAAGGAGAGCCTGACGAACCTCCTTCCGTTACACCCTGATCCCAAGAAGGCACCCGCCAATGAGAATTCGACGTTCCCCCTCCAAATTCGGACGATAAAGCCTGACTATCATCTCTAGAAATTTTCTTAATATCCCCTGCAGGATGATGAATACCAGTACATTGTGTCGCTGGAATATCCGTTCGATCCCAACCATTATAATATATTCCCCACGCTGGATCTGGAGCCGTGTTTAATAAAAATAACGTAAAATCTGAGGTTGCATTTGCGGCACATAGGGTAGCGCCATTAATATTCATGGTGGTAGGTCCGTCGACGGAAGGAGCACTAGTAGCACAATCTGCAGATCCCTCAGGTGATTCCCAACGAAAGCGAAAAATCCACGATCCGGGAGTCGTTCCGCAATGATTTGCCGATAAAAAATAAGGAATAATTGTCCCTGAAGTATTATTTACCAGCGACCCTGTGCAGAATCCTCCACCATTTATCATCATCGCAACAGAATTACGCTGATTTTGCCACCCGGCACCTAAAGGACAATTTACGTCAATTTCGCATGAACCAGAGGAATTTAATGATTTTACCATTTCATTCAAATTTCTATATCCATGAATGATTGTTCCTAAATGCAAGGTCGATAAACCTTCTTTTCCTTGCGGAACGAGTACTTCGATAATTCCTTTCTGCGAATAAATTAATTCTGTGCCCAGCATTTTCGACGCATTATTATTTAATGAAGTATAGGCACCATCGAACTTTTTGTGCTCCATGTCAACAAAATAGAGGGAAACACCTTGTGCTAATTCAAATTGATCAAACATCAAATTGATAGAAATAGCATTTTTACATTCTATCCCAAACTGATATAGCAGATTCCCATTTGGTAAAATTGTTTTTTCAGCCGCCGCAAAAACATCAATAGAAACAGCGTGTTCTTTTCCAAAATGAAAAACTTTATCCTTACTAACAAAAGATCTTTCTTTTTCTGATTCAATCTCCCGTAAATTGTCTACTGCAGGAGTTTGAAAAAAAGATTTTGTTTTTACTAATTTTTCCTTAAAAAGTACTGGCATACCCAAATTACTCACTTGCGCAAGAGTTGAATTGCATACTAGAAATAAGATAAGCGATACATACAAATACTTCATCATCGTATAAAACTTAAAAATTGTGAATATACATTATATCCTATTTTGAATGTTAAATATAAAACTTCTTTTTTATATCGCGCGAAAAACAACCTCCCTATTTTATTTTTCATTATAACATGAAAAAGCAACGTTATTAAATCAACGTATTATTAATTTATATTTATGTGATTTTCAATCTTCTTTTGGTGTTTATCATCTTCAAATTAGGAGATTTTATTTGAAAAAGTTAATTTTGGCTGAACATTGTTTCAACAAAAGCATGAATTTTCATATGGAGAATATTTTACTTACTTATTTTTTTCTGCTTTTAGTAATAAAAAGTAGTCATTCGATCACTATTTCAAACGTCATCATTCATTTAGAAAGAAATGTGTTCGTTCGCAACAACATCAAAAATAATCCGAGTAGTGTTAATTCAGAAAAAGTAAAAAGATGATCATTGGAATTTGTGGGGGAAGCGGCTCCGGGAAAACAACATTATTAAAAAGGATTTCTGCAAAATACACAGAATTAAACCCTGTTATTTTTTCGATGGATAATTACTATCTCCCGATAAAAGAGCAAGAAATAGATGAAAATGGAGAAATTAATTTTGACCTACCAACAGCGCTTGATGAAGTAAGATTAACAAAAGATTTACAATCATTAATGCTTGGTCAACCGATAGAAATAAAGGAATACCATTTTAATGCTCCGCCAGAAAAAAATATTCTAATAACATTATATCCTTCGGATCTTATTATTGTAGAAGGTTTGTTTTTATTTCATTATCAAGTATTAAAAAAGATGTTGGATTTTACAATCTTTGTAGATGTAGAACCTTCCACGCAATTGGATAGACGCTTATATCGCGATCAAGAATCGCGCGGTTATACAAGAGAATCCATTTTGTATCAATGGAATAACCATGTGATTCCTTGTTATGATAATTATTTATTACCCTATAAACATGAGGCCCATTTTCTTTTCAGAAATGATGCTTTTGCAGATGAAGATTTTGAGCGATTATTGATAGAAATAAATCAACGATTTTAAAATTCGATAATTAAAGTAATTTGTTACCTGAAATTTATTGATATTTACCCTTGAATAATCTATCTCAAAAGTTTGATAGTTTCAATTGGAGAAAATTTCTTTAAAAGTCAAAGTGAAAATTAGAATACTAAAATATCATCGATTAGGAATAGCAATATTTACGACACTGCTGTTTATCGGCTATTTTTTGGAAATATTTTCTCATAATTTCACTCCTTCTATTACATCATTTCGCGCTAAATTTTCCTCCTTAGAAACAAGATTAGACACCTTTATTGACCAACAAAAAAAAGATCTTACTAATTCAAATGCGCAGGATTTTTGGGTAAAACCTAACCGCTGGAACGAAATTAATTTACACATTTATCGCAATGATTCTTTAATTTTTTGGAATACAAATAAGCTGCCAATTTTACGTTTTACCGATATCCATTTTCCTGCAAATGGTGTTTTACATCTTCAAAATGGATGGTATTATGCAAAAACAATTAAAGTTAATAATCAACTTTTATGTGCCTCTTTCTTAATAAAGCATGATTATTCGTATGAAAATAAAGAATTAATCAATGAATTTCCTTCCTCTTTATCTTTGCCGTTTGTTACCTATATTACTTTTGAGCAAGAGCATGGTTATCCCATTTACACAAAAGATAAAAAATATTTATTTTCCATCCACCCAAATGAATATCAGACGGCAACAAGTAATGAGTCTATTCTCTTAATGATTTTGTTATTGGCTAGCATCACATTTTGGTTATTTGTGTTAGGGCAAATCAATCTATCAATAGCCGTAAAATGGAAGTGGGCTATCCCTGTTGCATTAATAATTTTACGGATTCTTTCGTTAAAACTTGTCTGGTTTGGTTTCATGCATGATACCGAATCTTTTCAAGCAAGTTTGTATGGAACAGATGAATGGTTTCCTAATTTTTTTGAATACTTGCTAAATTGCCTGGTGATTGCTTATCTTTTATTATTTATCAGTAATCGCCTGAAAGTACTTTCAAATTCAAGGACTAATAAAATTATTTGTCTACTAACTTTTTGTTCTACTTTTCTATTTTGGATATTTCTATTAAATCTAAACAAAGGGTTAATTGAGAATAGTTCTATCCCATTAGTTATTGAAAAATTATTTTCATTGAATCTTTATTCCGTTTTTGCACTCATTAGCATTGGTTTACTTTTTTATGTGTTTTACCAATTATTACGAGAAACTATCCGCACCTGTTTTCGCCTTAAAATTCCGGTCTTTCACTTGGTTATTGTTGGTGTTTCATTAGGAATTGGCTTTTTCATCTTCCAAATACTCTATAGCCATAAATTAATTTTTGCCTCGCTCTTTCCATTGTTAGTGACCCTAATTATTATTTTTTCAACGTACAAAGAAACTAAATCTCAAAATATTGGGAAGGGATTACTCTTTATATTCCTCTTTTCATTATTGGTTGCGCTCAATTTAGGGGAGTTTAACAAGCGAAAGGAAAAAGGGGAGCGTGAACTTTATGCAAACCAATTAGCTACAGAAAAAGATATTGTTACGGAAGTTGAATACACAAACATCGTAGAAAAAATTAAAGGGGATGATGTCCTAAAAAAACTCGTCAACAACCCGCATTATGTAGGATTGTCAGATTTTGAGGATGGGCTTGAAAGACGAATTTTCAATGGGTTTTGGGAAAGATATGAATTTGGGTTTAATCTTTTTAATAAAAGCCATGAGTCAATTATTAATTATGCGGCAAATAAAACGAATGATTACGATGAGTTAGCTCGAATAATTCTTCAACATGGCTCTCCTTCGGAAATAGATAGCAATGTCTTTTTTATTAATGATTATACGGGGCATTATAGTTATATAATTAGACAACCATTATATACAAGTGATTCTACAGAGGTAGTATTAATGTGTACTTTAAAGTCAAAAAAAATTCCTGAAGAAATTGGTTTTCCTCGACTTCTAATTTCAACAAAAGCAAAAGTATTCGAGCCTTTACAAAATTATTCTATTGCTAAATACTTTGAAAATCACCTAGTAACGAAATATGGGAAATTCAATTATCCTTCTTCAGATTTAGCGTTAAACCACTGGAAAGACATTAAAACAGGTTATTATGATAGCGACGGATACAATCATTATGTGCTAAAAAAAGCCGATAAAGATGTCATTGTGTTGTCTTCTAAAAATTACACGTTCATCGAATTAATTACTTCTTTTTCCTATTTATTTAGTTTTTATGGACTGCTTTTACTTCCCTCTCTTTTCCGATTCAATTTAAAATCTGTATTTCCAGTTGGAGTTACTTTGGCATTAAAAATTCAGTTAGTGTTAATCAGTTTAGTTTTTCTTTCCTTGTTAGCTTTCGGTTGGGGCAGTGGGGTTTTTGTTAGTGATCAATATACGGACTATACGAATGATTTAATTCGTGAAAAACTAAATTCTGTAAAAAAGGAATTACAAGAAAATAGTGGGAAAGAAAGAAATTTAAGCGTTCAAATCGAAGGAAATAATTTAGAATTACTCCTGCAAAAATTTGCGAAAACATTTGTCACTGATGTAAATTTATATGATCAGAAAGGCTTTTTATTAGCTTCTTCACGACCTAAAGTTTTTAATATTGGGTTATTAAGTGAGCAAATGAATCCTTCCGCTTTCATTCAACTTGATATCAAAGATAAAAGTGAATTTATTCACCAGGAAAGTATCGGAAAATTGAAATATTCATCTGCATATACTCCATTTTATAGTAATGATGGTCGACTTCTAGGGTACCTAAATTTACAGCATTTTAGTCAGCAAAAAGAGTTTGAAAATCAGATTCAAAAATTTTTAGTAGCCATAATTAACGTCTTTATGCTGCTGCTTGCGCTTTCCATTATCATCTCTATTTTTGTATCTAATTGGGTAACGGCACCTTTAAGAATAATTCAAGAAAGTTTTTCAAAAATAAAATTTGGAAAACATAATCAGCAAATTTTGTACACAAAGGAAGATGAAATTGGAGCGTTGGTGAAAGATTACAACCAGAAATTAGAAGAATTAGAGTTCACCGCTCAGCAGTTAGCGCAAAGCGAAAGAGAATCTGCCTGGAGAGAAATGGCCAAACAAGTTGCTCACGAAATTAAAAATCCGCTTACTCCAATGAAATTAAGCGTGCAGCAACTTCAACGGGTTTTTGATCCAACAGATCCAAATTCGGCACTTAAATTACAAAAAGTAACGAATTCAATAATTGAGCAAATAGATGCCTTAGCAAAAATCGCCAATGAATTTTCGAGCTTCGCAAAAATGCCTCGACCCAATGAAACTAGACTCGATTTATTGCCTCTAGTAGAAAATGTGGTGGAAGTGTTTAAAGAGGATGAACATTGTGAAATTCATATCGAAACTGCTATTCATGAATGTATTGTGATGGCTGATAAAGATATGATTCTTCGTGTTTTTAATAATTTAATTAAAAATGCCATTCAATCTATTGTCAGCACAAAAGAAGGACAAATAGAAATTTCTCTTTTTGAAGAGGGGGAAAATTATCTTTTTAAAATTAAAGACAATGGAATAGGTATTGCAGATGATAAAAGATCAAAAATATTTGTTCCTTATTTTACCACTAAAAGTACTGGAACTGGTCTAGGTTTGGCAATGGTGAAACAAATTGTTGAAAACCATCGTGGAGAAATTTGGTTTGAATCTATTGAAAATGAAGGAACTACGTTTTTATTTAAATTACCAAAAATGAAGTGATGGATGAATTAAAAACGCTTTTTTTCGAAAAAGGGATCCTCTACAATCAAAAAACACCCTTTCATCATGAAGCATTGAAATTTATTATCTATTTTTGTGAATAGTGCAAATGGATAAACAAATTAAAATAGCAGTAATTGGCGGTGGTAGTTGGGCTTCAGCGTTAGTGAAAATATTGTGCAATAATGTTTCTTCTGTGAATTGGTGGATGAGAAACCAAGACGCTATTGATCATCTGATAGAATTTAAGCACAATCCAAACTATTTACGTTCTGTTGAATTTGATTTATCCAAAATAAATATTAGCTCGGATTTAAAAGAGATTATTGGACCATCCGATATTGTTATTATCGCCACTCCTTCTGCTTTCTTGGTAAGTATATTCGAAGACTTCCCGATGGAACTTTTCAAAGATAAAATTGTTTTTTCTGCAGTAAAAGGAATTATTCCCGAATATAACGCAATTCCCGCGAGATTCATCCATAAAACATTTGGTACTCCCTACGAAAATATTGGTATTATTTGTGGTCCTTGTCACGCGGAGGAAGTAGCTTTAGAAAGATTGTCTTATCTTACAATTGCCTGTCAAAGTGAAAAAAACGCACATATACTATCCAAGTTATTGGCATGCAGATACATTAAAACAACCGTTTCAGATGATTTATTTGGGACAGAATTCTCCGCAGTTCTTAAAAACATATACGCATTAGCTTCTGGAATTTATGCTGGTTTGGGATATGGAGATAATTTTCAAGCCGTTTTAATTTCAAATGCCATGCAAGAAATAGAGAATTTTATTGATGAAATTCATCCCATTCACCGAGATGTAAAATCAAGTGCTTATTTAGGCGATTTATTAGTAACCGCTTATTCTAAATTTTCTAGAAATCGAACTTTTGGATTCATGATTGGAAAAGGCTATTCCGTGAAAACAGCACAACTGGAAATGGAAATGATTGCAGAAGGATATTATGCTACCAAATGTTTGATGGAAATTAATAAAAAGTTCCAAGTAGAACTTCCAATCGTTGAAGCCGTTTACAATATTTTGTATGAAAAGATCTCGCCTGTCATTGAAATGCGAATTTTAACAGACAAATTAAGTTAAATTGATTTAAAATTTGGGGGATGAAAGTTTTTAAATTTGGGGGCGCATCTGTGAAAGACGCATTAGCGGTAAAAAATGTTTCTCGTATTCTTTCTTTATATAGCGGGGAAAAGAGAACAGTTATCATTTCGGCAATGGGCAAAACCACCAACGAAATGGAAAAAATTGTTCAGGCATTGTGGGACAATAACAAGCACCTATTTCATCAAATTGTTGAGGAAAGATTACAATTTCACTTGAGTATTTTAAATGATCTATTTACCGAAAAACATTTCGCTATTTATACGGAGGTAGAAAACATATTCGAAAATTTAAGAAATAAATACAATCTTCCTCATTCTGAAAATTTTGATTTCGAATACGATCAAATTGTTTCTCTGGGAGAGGTTTTATCTACCCTGATTGTCAATGCATTTCTGCAAGAGGAGGGTCATTCTGTTGCCTGGGCTGATTGCCGAAAGTTGATCAGAACAGATAATTTATACCGCGAAGGAAATGTAGATTGGGCAACCACTGAAAATTTAATTAAAACTAAATTCATTCCTGTTTTTAAAGAAGTAGATATTCAAATAACGCAAGGTTTTATTGGTCATACATCTGAAGGATTCACCACCACATTGGGCCGAGAGGGTTCTGATTATACCGCTGGAATTTTTGCTTATTGCTGCAATGCAGAAAGTGTAACGATTTGGAAAGATGTTCCAGGAATGTTAAATGCCGATCCAAAATGGTTTGATAATACCGTAAAATTAGAAAGTATTTCATTCAAAGAAGCAATAGAATTATCCTATTATGGAGCCACTGTTATTCATCCAAAAACAATAAAACCTTTACAAAACAAGGGGATTCCATTGTATGTAAAATCGTTTATTGACCCACATGCTGAAGGAACAGTCATCCAAGAATCAATGGAAAATGATCATTTGGTCCCTTCCTTTATTTTTAAAATGAATCAATTGTATTTGCATCTAACTCCAAAAGATTTCTCTTTCATCGTTGAAGAAAATTTAAGTGATATTTTTAGTCGTTTAGCTTCTGTGAATGCAAAAATTAACTTAATGCAAAACTCAGCATTATCCTTTGCTATCGCTTTAGATCAGGATAAAATTGATTTGGAGAAAATCTTAAATTTATTCAACGAATCCTACAATGTAAGATACAATGAAGGCTTAGAATTGGTAACTATTCGCCATCATGACCAAGCCACAATTGATAGAGTAACGGAAGGAAAAGAAATTTTAGTAGAACAAAAAACGAAACAAACGGCGCGTTTTCTATTGAAAGATGTTTGAATTAGATGCGAGAAGGAAAAATATTTTCAGAGTTTCATATCACTGCATATTGCTATGTAAGTTGGGCGCTTGCTATTCCTGAAATGTTTATAGATTTAGGAATGCCATTTGAAAATGAATTTAAAATTGCAAATACACTTAATCAGCCAAGTAAATGAGTGAAATAAAAAATATTACCGAAGCACTCTTATCATTTAGGAATGAGCGTGAATGGGAACAATTTCATAATCCAAAAGATTTATCCATTGCTTTAAGTATTGAAGCAAATGAATTATTGGAATTATTTCTTTGGAAAAAACCTGAAGAAGCTAATATTGAAAAAGTGAAAGAAGAATTGGCAGACGTTTTTGCTTATGCTTTTTTAATCGCTGAAAAATATAATCTTAATGTTAAGGAAATTGTGCTTGACAAAATCAAGAAGAATGCCGAAAAATACCCTATAGATAAAGCAAAAGGGAAATCCGATAAATACGATCAATTATAGATGAAGAAATTTTCTATAAGTCATTATAATTTTGATACTGAATTAGAACAACAAATCATTCTCAATCATCGAGATTCTCTTTCGTGGCCTTTGGTTTATTTTCTTAATGATGACCTTTCAAAAGACGCCTATGTCGGCGAAACAACCGATGTTTTGAGTCGAATGAAAGCACATTCAAAAACAGAACGAAAAAATAAATTAGCTTCTGTTAATTTAATCTTAAGCGACTATTTCAACAAATCAGCTACATTGGATTTGGAAGCAAATTTAATAAGATATATAGCTGCTGATGGACAATATACATTACAAAATGGCAATTTAGGAATTGCCAATCATCGCTATTTTCAGCAAAAAGAAGTTTATTGGGAGTTATTTAAAGACATTTGGGATGATTTAAAGTCAATGGGAATTGCCAGACATTCTTTAGAGCACATTAACAATTCCGATTTATTTAAATATTCACCTTACAAATCGCTTTCTAAAGAACAGATTAATAGTTTAAAGCTTATTTTAACCTGTCTTTTAGATGACTCTGCAAAAGTAAGTTTAATTCAAGGTGGAGCAGGAACGGGAAAATCTATACTTGCAATTTTTCTTTTCAAATTATTAAAAACGAATTTAGATAATTTCAATTATTCTGATTTTGAAGAAGAGGACGATGAATTATTCAAATTGCTTAAAAAAGTAAAAGAACATTATGGTGATTTAACAATGGCATTGGTGATTCCAATGGCATCTTTTAGAAAAACCATTTCCAAAGTGTTCAAAAATATTCAAGGATTATCTCCTAATATGGTAATAGGTCCTTCTCAATTATCAAAACAAAAATATGATTTGGTTATTGTTGATGAAGGTCATCGATTAAGAAGACGCGTTAATCTTGGGCCATATTTCAAGCCATTTGATGATACTTGTACACTTTTTGGTTTAGATAAAATGTCAGCTTCTGAATTAGATTGGTTATTAATTCAAGCGAAAAAATCATTGATATTTTATGATAGACATCAATCTATTAAACCATCTGATGTCCTTCGTGAAAGATTTATTCAATTAGAAGATGACGCATCAACAAGGATTGAAACATTAAAAACCCAATTTAGAAGTCGCGGAGGGAATGACTATGTTAAGTTTATTCATGAAGTATTATCGGATGATACAAAATTGAAAGACAAATTCCAATCAATTGATTATGAATGTTTTTTATTTGACGATATTCAAAATATGGTGGATGAAATTCATAAAAAAGAAAGTTCAGATGGTTTATCCAGAATTGTAGCAGGTTATGCTTGGGAATGGTTATCCAATAAAAATAAGGATGCTTATGATATTGAAATAGGTAATTCAAAATTAAGATGGAACAGTGTCGCTGTAGATTGGGTAAATTCTAAAAATTCGGTTAATGAAGTTGGCTGCATTCATACTACGCAAGGTTATGATTTAAATTATGTGGGGGTTATAATTGGTCCTGAATTAGATTATGATTTTGAAAATAAAACGTTAATTATCCATAAAGATAGATATAAAGACAAAGCAGGAAAAAATACAATTTCAGATATTTTAATACTAAAAGACTACATATTAAACATATACAAAACAATCTTATTGAGAGGAATCAAAGGTGCCTTTATATATGCTTGTAATGATAATTTAAGAAAATATTTAAAGGAATTTTTACCTACTAAAGATGAGAATAAGCAAATTAAAGATTTACAATTATTAAATGAACCAACTGAATTTACAATCCCATTTTATGATTTAGAAATTGCTGCCGGTTTATTTTCAGAGCATCAGCAAGTAAATGAACTCAAATATTTAGATTTAGGAAAAACGTTAACGAATCATGAAAACTATTTTGCTTGCAAAGTACTAGGGGAATCAATGAATAAAATCATTCCGAATAATTCAATTTGTCTATTTGAAAAATATTCAATAGGCTCAAGAAATGGCCTAATTACTTTAGTCGAAATGACGGATTATATGGATGCTGATTTTGGTTCAAACTACACGATTAAAGAATATAGTAGTAAAAAAACTACGTCAGAAGATGGTTGGCAACACCAAGAAATATCGCTTCTTTCAAAATCGAATTTACCTTATGATACTATTGTTTTAAGAGATGAAGAAACTATTGGGTTAAAAGTGATTGGAATTTTTGTCAAAGTTCTCGTTAAATCTGATTCCCAATGAAAATGTGAAATATGTGATTTAGTAATTCATGTTTTCAAGTTCAAAGAGTGGTATTATCTGTAAATAAAAGGGCAAAGACATCTCACAAGAACTAAAATCCGTCTTTCAGTTAAATCTCAGAATTTAAACTCTGAAGCGTTCAAAATTATAGTAGGGGTTTCTTTTATTTAAAGACTTTGAGTTAACCATACTAAAATCTTGCGGTCTAATGTCTTTTTCTTATCTTTGCACCCTGAAAAATTCAACATCAAAATGAGTCAAAAATACCAAGAATACAAGGGATTAAATTTACCAAATGTTGCGCAAGCTGTGCTGGAAAAATGGAAAAACGAAAATGTTTTCGAAAAGTCCATTTCTACTCGTGACGAAAACAAACCTTTTGTGTTTTTTGAAGGACCGCCGTCCGCAAACGGTCTGCCTGGTATTCATCACGTGATGGCACGTTCAATCAAAGATATTTTCTGTCGCTACCAAACTTTACAAGGTTTTCAGGTAAAACGAAAAGCAGGTTGGGACACCCATGGTTTACCAATTGAATTAGGCGTTGAAAAAGAATTAGGAATTACAAAAGAAGACATTGGCACAAAGATTTCTGTAGAAGAGTATAACAAAGCATGCAAGGAAACCGTCATGCGATACACAGATATTTGGAATGATTTAACCGTGAAAATGGGCTACTGGGTGGATATGGAAAATCCATACATTACCTACGAACCAAAATACATGGAAACCGTTTGGTGGCTTTTAGGGCAATTATACGAGAAAAAATTAATTTACAAAGGATATACAATTCAACCTTATTCGCCTAAGGCTGGAACAGGTTTGTCTTCGCATGAGATTAATCAGCCTGGCTGTTATCGAGATGTTTCGGACACAAGTGTGGTAGCGCAATTTAAAATGGTGGATGGGGAAAAATCGCCGTTCGGCGATATCGTCGGGAACGCGGGAACGCCGCATGACGTAGGGATAGGGCATGCCCTATCCCTACGTCATGCCAAAAATGCGACGCATTTCCTGGCATGGACAACAACCCCATGGACCTTGTCATCCAACACCGCCTTATGTGTTGGGCCAAAAATCGAATATGTATTAGTGAAATCTTTCAATAAATACACATTCGAACCAATCAACGTTATCCTTGCGAAAAATTTGGTGGGACACCAATTTGCTGGCAAAGGATTTAAAGTTGTTGCGACAGAAACAGAATTAGCAGCCTACAAAAAAGAAGACAAAGAAATACCTTATTTCATCGCTGGTGAATGTTTAGGTTCCGAATTAATCGGTATCAAATATGAACAACTTTTACCTTATTGTCTGCCCGATGAAAATCCAGAACAGGCGTTCAGAGTTATAGGCGGAGATTTTGTTACCACTTCTGACGGAACTGGAATCGTGCATATTGCTCCTACTTTTGGGGCAGACGATGCGCGTGTTGCTGCAGATGCTGGCGTTCCATCTATGTTGGTAAAAGACGATAAAGGAAATCTGGTTCCCTTAGTCGATTTACAAGGAAAGTTCAGACCAGAAATGCAAGAATTTGCTGGACTGTATGTCAAAAATGAATACTACAAGGATGGTGAAGCGCCTGAACGTTCAGCAGATGTTCAAATTGCCATTAAACTAAAGGAAGAAAATAAAGCATTTAACGTAGCAAAATACGAACACAGTTATCCGCATTGTTGGAGAACAGACAAACCAATTTTATATTATCCATTAGATTCTTGGTTCATCAAAGCAACTGCTGCGAAGGACAGAATGATGGAATTAAATAAAACAATCAACTGGAAACCAGAATCTACAGGAACTGGTCGTTTTGGAAAATGGCTGGAAAATTTAAATGATTGGAATCTTTCCCGTTCTCGTTACTGGGGAATTCCAATTCCAATTTGGTCGACAGCTGAAGGAGATGAAAGAATCATAATTTCATCGGTTGAACAGTTAAAAAATGAATGCGATAAATCGATTGAAGCTGGGTTGATGAAAGTAAATCCATTGGCTGAATTTGTTATTGGAGACATGTCGGATGCGAATTATGCTAAAATTGATCTCCATAAAAATTATGTGGATACCATCATTTTAGTTTCCGCTTCAGGGCAACCGATGAACCGTGAGTCAGACTTAATTGATGTTTGGTTCGATTCTGGCTCTATGCCTTATGCTCAATGGCATTATCCATTTGAAAACAAAGAATTAATAGATGGTAATAAAGCATTCCCTGGTGATTTTATCGCCGAAGGAGTCGATCAAACACGTGGATGGTTTTACACGCTGCACGCAATATCAACGATGGTTTTTGACAAGGTAGCGTATAAAAACGTTATTTCAAACGGCTTGGTTCTAGACAAAAATGGACAAAAAATGTCTAAACGTTTAGGAAATACGATTGAGCCATTCGAATGTTTAAAGCAATATGGTCCTGATGCTGCGCGCTGGTATATGATTACAAATGCGCAACCGTGGGATAATTTAAAATTTGATTTAGAAGGAATTACAGAAGTACAACGAAAATTCTTCGGAACGTTATACAATACTTATTCATTCTTCACGCTGTATGCAAACATTGATGGTTTCAATTATTCTGAGCCAGACGTTAAATTAGAAGAAAGACCAGAAATTGACCGTTGGGTATTATCACAATTGCATTCATTGATTCAAAATGTAGAGGAAGCATATGAAACCTACGAACCAACAAAGGCAGGACGTTTAATCCAAGAATTTGTAAGCGATCAATTATCGAACTGGTATGTTCGTTTATGCCGAAGACGTTTTTGGAAAAGCGATGATTCGCAAGATAAATTATCTGCCTATCAAACTCTTTATAGTTGTTTAGAAACAGTGGCGATTTTAGGCTCCCCAATTGCCCCCTTCTTTATGGATCAATTGTTTAGTGATTTGAACGCAGTAACGAAAAAACACACGGAGGTTTCTGTTCACTTAGCAAAATTTCCGAAAGTGAATAGTGCCCTTATCGATACTGAATTAGAGACGCAAATGGAAATTGCACAACGAGTTTCATCCATGGTTTTGGGTATCCGAAAGAAAGAAAGAATTCGTGTTAGACAGCCTTTGCAAACGATTATGGTTCCCACGTTAAGTCAAGTTTTCTCTGATAATATCATGCATGTAAAAGACCTGATTCTTTCAGAAGTGAATGTCAAAGAATTGACGCTGTTGGAGGAAGGAAATGGTGTATTAGTAAAAAGTATTAAGCCAAACTTTAAAACGATCGGTCCAAAATTCGGGAAACACATGAAAGCAATTTCAGTAATTGTGAGCCAAATGACCACAGATGATATTGCTAAAATAGAATCAAATGAAGGATGGAAAGTTACTATTGACGGAGAATCCATCACCTTAGAATTAGAGGATTTTGAAATAGTTGCACAAGATATTCCAGGATGGTTAGTAAGTGTTGAAGGCGGATTAACGGTTGCCTTAGATATCACTATTTCAGAAGAACTTAGAGCAGAAGGAATTGCACGAGAATTGGTAAATAGAGTTCAAAACCTACGAAAAGATTCAGGTTTAGAAATTACAGACCGTATATTATTAAAAGTAGATACCAATGATTTAATTCAAAGTGCCATAAAAGCAAACCAAGAATACGTGTGTAATGAAGTTTTGGCCAATGAAATTATTTTTGAAGCATTAGGGCAAGAAGCGTTAATGACGGATTTAGAGAATGAAGGCGATGCTCGAGTTTCATTAGTAAAAGGATAAAATTTCCTTCCCTCTTCTTCATAGATGTTTAAAAAATACTAGAAATGAGATTATTATTAATAAAATAGAAAGAAAAGCAAATACATGATAAATCAATTCGCATGGATAAGTGTATCATCTGTATTTCGTATCTTTGAAAGTTACAACGAAAATTTATGTCAAAAAATAGAAAACAAGAAGCACTCGATTATCATTCTTCCGGAAAACCAGGAAAAATTGAAGTAGTTCCTACAAAACCATATGCATCACAACGAGATTTATCCTTAGCATACTCTCCGGGCGTAGCAGAGCCCTGCTTAAAAATTGCAGAGAACAGAGAAGATGTGTATAAATATACCGCAAAAGGAAATTTAGTAGCCGTAATAACCAACGGAACTGCGGTTTTAGGATTAGGAGATATTGGTCCCGAAGCATCAAAGCCGGTGATGGAAGGAAAAGGACTACTTTTCAAAATATTTGCCGATTTAGATGTTTTTGACATTGAAATTGACGCAAGCGATCCAGAATTATTTATACAAACTGTAAAGGCTATTTCTCCAACATTTGGGGCGATTAACCTGGAAGATATTAAAGCTCCAGAAGCATTTGAAATCGAAAGGAGATTAAAAGAAGAATTGAATATCCCGATTATGCATGATGATCAGCACGGGACAGCAATTATTTCTTCAGCTGCCTTATTGAATGCATTAGAATTAGCCAAAAAGAAAATTGAAAAAGTAAAAATAATTGTTTCTGGTGCGGGTGCAGCGGCAATATCTTGTGCGAGATTGTACAATATGTTGGGAGCAAAACTAGAAAACATCTACCTTTTTGATTCAAAAGGACTAATTTATAATGATCGACCAGATTTAGATGAACACAAGCAATTTTTCGCTTGTCACAAAAAAGACATGACTTTAATGGAAGGCTTTAAAGGAGCTGATGTGTTTTTAGGATTGTCAAAAGGAGGAGTCGTATCTAAAGATATGATCAAATTAATGGCAAAAGATCCAATCGTTTTTGCATTAGCCAACCCGGAACCTGAAATTTCTTATAAAGACGCTATGTCTGTTAGAAAGGATATTATCATGGCAACAGGTCGTTCCGATCATCCTAATCAAGTGAATAATGTACTTGGTTTCCCGTATATCTTTAGAGGAGCTTTAGATGTGAGAGCAACAACCATCAATGAAGAGATGAAATTGGCGGCCGTAAAAGCGCTAGCTGCATTGGCAAAAGAAACGATTCCGGAAGAAGTTATAGAAGCGTATGGTGAAAAAAATATTCTTTTTGGGAGAGAACAAATCATTCCTAAACCATTAGATCCGCGATTAATTTATCATGTTGCTCCTGCTGTTGCGCGAGCAGCAATGGAATCAGGCGTTGCTCTTCAACCCATTACAGACTGGGATGAATATGATATGCAGTTGAAAAATCGTTTAGGAATTGATAATAAATTGATCCGTAACATCACTTCAAAAGCACAAAGTAATCCAAAACGAGTTGTTTTTGCTGAAGCAGATAATATTAAAATATTAAAAGCAGCTCAAACTTGCTTAGAAGAAGGGTTTGCTTACCCTATATTATTAGGAAAAAGAAAAGTTATTGAACGACTAATAGAAGAGTATTCACTTGACTTTGGCCAAGTAATCGTTATTGACCCAAAATCTGATGAAGAAGAAGAGCGTCGGATCAGATATGGAAAAGCCTTGTTTGAAAAACGTAAACGTAAAGGGCTTACGGAGTTTGAAGCAGTTCAAATTATGCGAGAACGTAACCATTTTGGAGCAATGATGGTTGAACTAGGAGACGCTGATGCAATGATTTCTGGATTAACACGAAATTACAGAGATGTCGTAAGACCTGTTATTCAAACAGTGGGTTTACAAAAAGACGTGCACACGATTGCGGGGATGTATATACTTGTGACAAAAAGGGGTCCTTTATTTTTAGCAGATACGACTATTAATATGGATCCTTCAGCGGAGCAAATAGCGGAGTTGACCAATAATGTCGCAAAAATGGTTCGTAAATTTAAAGTTACCCCACGTATTGCGCTTTTGAGTTACTCTAATTTTGGTTCATCACCAGGAAAAGACTCAGAAAAAATGGCTAAAGCAGTGGATCTTTTGCACACCAATTATCCTTCTTTAATTGTTGATGGTGAGCTTCAAGCTAATTTTGCTTTAAACAATGAGTTAATGATGGAAAAATTTTCTTTCTCACATTTAGCGAACAAGCAGGTAAATGTCCTAATTTTCCCCAATCTTTCTTCAGGAAATATTGCCTATAAATTACTGCAAGAGATGACAGATGGAGATGCAATTGGACCCGTGTTAGTCGGATTAAAAAAATCGATCCATGTCCTGCAATTAGGTTCTTCTGTAAGAGAAATAATTAATATGGTAAAAGTTGCCGTTGTAGACGCACAAAATAAATAAAAATGATAGCGCATTTAAACGGGAAATTAATTGAAAAAAATCCAACCACTCTCATTATAGAGTGCGCGGGCGTTGGATATGAAGTAAAAATCTCTTTAACCACTTTTTCTGCTATAGGACCATCAGAATCTATAATGATTTTTACGCAGCATATTGTTCGCGAAGATGCGCAATTACTGTATGGTTTTGCCACCAAAGAAGAACGAGAAATGTTTAATCATTTAATCTCTGTTTCTGGTATTGGACCCAATACTGCCATGATTATGTTATCCTCACTTTCCCCTGAAGAAGTTGCACATGCTATTCAAACAGATGATGTAAAAACGATTCAAGGAGTTAAAGGAATTGGAATCAAAACTGCTCAAAGAGTGATTATTGACCTAAAGGATAAAATGTTAAAAATAACCTTTTCTTCAGAAAATGTTTTCGTTCAGAACAATACAAATCGATTTGATGCGTTAAATGCGTTGGTTTCTTTAGGTTTTGACAAAAAAGCAGTCGAAAAAGCCATAGATAAAATTTCAACTGGAGAAGAAACCGTTGAACAATTAATAAAACAGGCATTGAAAATATTATAAAAATTGAATTTTAAAAGAAGTGCATATTATAATTTAATCCTACTACTTCTGTTGATATCCCTAGGGATTTCTATGGATGCAATGGGTCAGGATACCTTGCAGTTCCCGGTTAATAACGTGCCCGACCCTACCTTAACAACGCCTCAAAGTTTTGATTTAGGAGACCCTTCCTCCATGAAACAAACAATTGTGTATGATCCCGCGACAGGGACATATATTTTTAAGGAAACTATTGGAAATACCGGTTTGAACTATAGAAATCCATCGATGATGACCTTGGATGAATATATTGAATACGAGCGTAAAAAAGCACAAAAGAAAAATTGGGAAGCTAAAATACAAGAGCAAACCAAAGAAAATCGACCTTTTGAATTACCTATAAAAGTTGGAAGTAAGCTTTTTGAAAACTTCTTTGGTTCTGACCAAATTACCATTCGTCCTGCTGGATCTGTAGAATTATCTTTTGGGGTTAATTCATCTCGATACGATAATCCTATTTTACCTGTAAAGCAAAGAAAAATTACTCGTTTCGATTTTCAGCAGCAAATTCAGTTAAATTTAGTTGGACAAATTGGGACAAAATTAAAAATAGGAACCAGTTACAATACACAAGCGGCATTTGATTTTGACAATATTTCCAAACTAGAATACACTGGAAATGAAGATCAAATTATGCAGAAAATAGCTTTGGGGAATGTTTCTATGCCGCTTCCTACTTCTCTTATACAAGGTTCACAAACTCTTTTTGGTGTCCAAACAAAGTTAAAATTTGGAAGAGCAACTGTGGACTTAATAGCCGCATCTTCAAAAGGGAAAAGACAAGAAATTAATATTGCTGGTAAAGCTCAAGTTCAAACCTTTGAATTAGGGGCTGACAACTATGAGGCAAATCGGCATTATTTTGTCAATATGTATCATCGTGAGCAATATGATCACGCAATGTCCACTTTGCCCATTGTTAGTTCGGGAATTAACATCACGCGGATGGAGGTTTGGTTGACAAATAAGACAAATAATACCGACAACACGCGAAATGTGATTGCGTTTGCAGATTTAGGTGAAGCAAATCCTGATGATTGCCAAGGTAGTCCTGGTGGACCTTATTCCGCAACTGGATTGCCAGACAACACTGCAAATGGTCTTTATAAATGGGTTAGTGACGCTGCTGCAAATCCTGAAATTAGGGGATTTTCAAACGCAGTTACCGCACTATCTATTCCAACGGCAAGTCCCGGTCCATTTCAACAAGCCATCCATTATGAAAAAGTTCAAAATGCAAGAAAATTAACGGACTCCGAATATTCTTACAATTCCTTACTTGGATTTATTTCCCTGAATTTACCTTTAAATAATGATGAGGTACTTGCTGTGGCTTATGAATACACGTATAAAGGCTCAACCTACACCGTTGGAGAATTATCTACGGATGGTGTAGCTGGCACTTCTGCACTGATTGTGAAATTATTAAAGCCTACGATAACAAACCCACAGAATAAAATCTGGGATTTAATGATGAAAAATGTTTATTCCATTGGTGCATATCAAGTTGGCCAGCAAGGTTTCCGAATGAATTTCTTGTATAACAATCCCGCAACTTCATTGCAAGTTCCTTTTTTCCCCTATCCTGGTGTAGACGATAAACTGCTTGTTGAACTTCTCGACATGGATAAAATCAATCAAAATAATCAACCGTTTTCAGATGGAGTATTTGATTTTTCTCCTATGAATTTTGTTGGCAACAGGGCGGATAATGGGGGAACGATAAATACAAAAAATGGGCGTGTTTACTTTTCTTCCGTGGAACCTTTTGGGAAAACATTAAAAACAAAATTAGCTGCTGCAGGTATATCCTCTACAATAATAAATCAAATAGCTTTCACGGAATTATACGATTCAACAAAGACTGCGGCTCAACAAATTCCTGCAAAAAATAGATTTAGTTTCAAAGGCGAATATCAATCTTCTGTCACCTCTGACATTCCTTTAAACGCTTTGAATGTGCCTGAAGGGGCTGTGACAGTTACAGCAGGTGGAATAAAATTAATTGAAGGAACTGATTATACTGTAGATTACAATCTAGGCCGAGTAAAAATATTGAATACTGGAATCTTAGAATCAAATACACCCATAAAAATCTCCATTGAAAGCAATTCTGTGTTTGGATTCCAATCTAAATCATTAATTGGGTCACGGTATAATTACCGATTTAGCGAAAACCTAAACATCGGCGCTACATGGATGAGAATGATGGAACGACCGGTTACTCAAAAAGTAGATATTGGAAGCGAGCCATTTAAAAATAATGTAATAGGATTGGATATTGCCTACAAAACTGGGCTTCCTTTTTTAACCAAAATGGTGGATTTACTGCCCGTACTTTCAACCACAGAAAAATCCACCTTCTCCTTTTCAGGTGAATTTGCTCATATTATCCCTGGAGCACCAAAAGCAATTAGTAAATCTGGTATATCCTACATAGATGATTTTGAAGGCGCGCAAAGTACGATTGACCTAAAGACTCCCAATGCTTGGAAAATAGCATCAGTACCACAAGGACAAACGGGTACATTGTTTCCAGAAGCTTCGAATAAAAATTTATCTGCCGGGTATAAACGAGCAAAAGTAGCTTGGTATAATATAGATCAATTATTTTATGCCAGTAACGCCATGACACCGCAGCACATCAAAGACAATCCTCAAATGCTCTCTGATAGTAGAATGAGGTTAGTACAAACAAATGAATTGTTCCCAAATACACAGTTAGCATACGGAACTCCTGCCCCTCTTCAAATGTTAGATCTAGCATATTATCCGAAAGAAAGGGGAATGTATAACTATGATACTACTGGAATTGGAACTAACGGTCTTTGGACAAATCCTGAAAATAGATGGGGTGGCATCATGCGTGCCTTATCAACCAATGATTTTGAACAAAGTAATATACAATTTATACAATTTTGGCTACTTGATCCATACAATGTGGATGCGGAAGCTGTAAATCCCTCTGCGAAGCATACGGGAGGAAATTTATATTTTAATCTGGGAAATATTTCTGAAGATGTGCTCCCTGATTCCTATAAAAGCTACGAAAATGGATTGCCTCCAACCGGCGTGTCTATTCAGGATGATGTCGACACAACTGTTTGGGCAAGGGTTTCGACGCAGCAACCTGTTGTAAATGCATTCGATACAGACAATACTTCCCGAGAAAATCAAGATGTTGGATTGGATGGTTGGAAAGACTCTGATGAATTGGTACAGTTCTCAAAATATGTAAACTGGGTACAAGCATCTGGCTTATCGGAAGCATCCAAAGCGAAATTAACGGCCGATCCTTCGAGTGATAATTATATTTATTACCGTTCCGATCAAGCAGACGATAGTTCTTTTAATATTCTAAAAAGATATCAGCATTATAACAGTATGGAAGGGAATTCACCTACTACTGATATGTCAAATGCTACAAATTTAAAAAATGGTCCGTATCCAACCCAAGGAAGCACGACTCCAGACAATGAAGATATTAATGCCGATAATAATTTAGGTGAATCTGAAAGTTATTTTCAATATAAAGTTAGTCTAAAACCAGGAGATACGGTTGTCGGAACAAATTTTATTACAAGTGTGCAGCAAATAACGGTTGGATCAGGTACCACACAAAAAGTAGAAAAATGGTATCAATATAAGATACCAATCAAAGAATTTGAATCGAAAATAAATGGAATTCAAGATTTCAGATCTATTCGTTTTATGCGGATGTACATGAAAGATTTTGATGAAGAGGTCGTTTTACGGTTTGCTCGTTTAGAATTGATTCGTGGAGAATGGCGAAAATACGAAAATGATCTAACACAGCCTGGCGAAGGAATAACTCCCGAGCCAAATTCTACCTCATTCAATATCGGGACTGTAAATGTTGAAGAAAACGACCAAAGAGAGCCTATAAAATATGAAATTCCTCCAGGCATTGCTCGAGAAGTAGATCCTTCACAAGCGGTTCAAAGACAATTAAATGAGCAATCTTTAGTATTGAGTGTTTGTAATTTAAAAGATGGAGATGCTCGTGCAGCCTATAAAAATGTTCAATTTGATGTTCGTACATACAAAAAGTTAAAAATGTTTGTTCATGCTGAAGAGGTAACTCCTATGATGCCCTATAAAAATGAAGAACTAACCATGTTTGTTCGATTGGGTTCTGATTTTACAGATAACTATTATGAATATGAATTCCCATTAAATAAAACGGAATGGCACGCAACATTACCAGAAGATATTTGGCCTAGTTCGAATGACATGGAAATCGTGTTTGATGATCTATTAAAATTAAAAGAAAAGCGAAATAAGGCCGTTTCAAGCGGAAGTTCTTCCATTTCATACGTTGTTGAATATAGCGAAACGGATCCTCAAAATGCAAAGCGAGTCATTAAAGTCAAAGGTAGTCCAAATTTACAGGGCTTGAAAACAATGATGATTGGAGTTCGAAACCCTGGAAAAAATCAAGTAAATCCTTGGCCTAACGGAGGTGCCGACAATGGAGAACCCGAATGTGTGGTTGTTTGGGTGAATGAATTGCGCCTCACCGACTTTATTAGTGATGGTGGTTCTGCCGCAATTGCACAAGCTCAAATCAAAGCGGCAGATTTTGGAACCGCACAAATTTCTGGAAATTACAGTGGCGTCAATTGGGGAAGTGTTGAAAGTCGCGTTCAAGAAAGGCAACGTAATGAAAAAATTGGTTTAGACATGACCACTAATGTTCAATTAGGTCAATTTTTTGGTAAACAAGCGAGGGTTTCATTACCTTTCTTTTATGGACATTCACTAAATGTAATTAACCCAGAATATGATCCGTTTAATCCAGATATTAAACTGAGTGACTATAGTTTATCTGAACGAAAAGAAAAATCTCAATTGGGCCAAGATTTAACTGAACGGAAATCGTATAACTTTACCAATGTGAGAAAAGAAGCGGCAGCAGGAGCAACACCACATTTTTGGAAAGTCTCTAATTGGTCACTAAATTATGCATTCGCTGAAAATTTACGAAAAGATTTTAATACCAAATTTGACCGAACAAAAACATGGACTGGTGGTATAAATTATAATTATTCATTTAATACGGTGCCTCTTGAGCCTTTCAAAAAGGTAAAATTTATGCAGAAGTCGAAATGGTGGGCTATTATTAAGGACATGAATGTCTATTTAATGCCAAAAAACATTTCTTTTACAAATGATTTATCTCGAATTTATAATGAACGTCAGATTAGAAATAATATGGTGCCTGATTATGAATTCAAGGCAGTGTATGTCAAACAATTTACCTGGAAGAGACAATACAACTTGGGATACGATATTACAAAAAACTTGAAATTTAATTTTGACGCAACCAATCGATCTATTTTTGAGGAAGGACAAGGACAAGTTGATAGAAACGTGAATCCAGCTAATTTTCAAGCTTTTAAAGACTCTATTTCCAATCAATTATTGAAAGGTGGGAAAGCAATGGATTATGCGCATAATTACACCTTAAGTTATAGCGTTCCTCTCGATAAAATTCCTCTGCTTAATTGGGTGACAGCTAATATTAAATACGGCGGAAGCTTCAATTGGCAACGAGCTCCATTAGGACAATCTGACTTTGGAAACACGATTCAAAACACAAGAACTGTCAATGTGACTTCTCAGATGAATTTCACCACTTTATACAACAAAGTACCTTATTTAAAAAAAGTCAATAGCGATGGGAAAGGCCAAAGAACGAATATGGCAAGTAAATCGCTTACGGGTGATGATGCTGCCGATGCTAAAAAACAAGATACAGATAAGGACAAAGACAAAGTGAAACCCGTCGACAAAGTGAAACCTATTATAAATGAAAAACCTGAGTCAGAAATGACCAAAAAAGAACTGAGAGAGAAACATAAACGGGAACGAAAAGAAGAAAGAAAAGAAAAAAAGGAGAAACGAATAAAAGATAGGGAGGAACGCAGAAAAGGGAAAGTGGATCCATTGGGAGGATTTTTAGCGAGAATGTTAATGAGTGTTCGAAATGTTTCTGGCACATACTCTATGACAGACGGAACATTACTTCCTGGATTTAACCAAGAATCTTATGTGCTCGGAATGCCAAGTGGAATTAATAGGCAATTAACCGCTTTTGTGTTTGGGCAGCAAGGATACGATTTATTGGGGCGTGCAAATGGCTATGATATAACAAATATTGCTTCAAATAATAGCACAATTAGTGGGTCATCATCTGAAAATTGGTTGGTGAAAAATGAAGAATTAAATAAAGCTCATACAATTACCCATACTCAAAATATAAATCTGCGAGCAAGTTTGGAGCCTTTAAAAGATTTTACGGTTGAATTAAGCATGAATAGAACCTATGGAAATAACGCGAGTGATTTTTATAGATGGGTAAAAGATGATCCTTTAAATACGGATCCAAATGCTGCTGGACAGTATCGTTCTCAAAGTCAAGTGGAAACTGGAACGTTAACCTATACTACCGTTTCGATTGGCTCAGCATTTGCTATTTCAAATAAAGGAAATCAATATTCTTCTACAACGTTTGAAACAATGTTAAAAAATAGACCGCTTGTTTCAGGCTTGTTAGGAACTGCAAATGCAAACTCATCTCTATTAACATCCGGATACCATGATGGCTATGATGGGTCGCAGCAACAAGTAGTCTTGGGAGCATTTTTGACTTCTTACACCAACAATGGTGTAAGTTCTAAAAACATTAATCCAGTTAAAAATATCCCTTTACCAAACTGGTCTGTCAATTATAACGGGCTTACAAAAATGCCTTTTATGAAAAAATTGGCTAAAAACTTTGTCGTTCGTCACGGTTATAGCTCTACTGTTTCAATAGCAGGAATGCAAACCAATTTAAAAGCAAATGAAAATAATTCAGCAAGAGATATAAATAACAATTTTGAGGCCCTGAAAGTTATTCAAAACGTTACTATCTCGGAACGCTTTTCGCCCCTTATTGGTATTGATGCTACTTGGAACGTGAAAGGCCAAGGTTTGATTACGAAATTTGAGATTAAAAAAGACAGAAGCGCGACTCTTTCGTTGAACAATAATCAAGTGACAGAAATTTTAGGCACAGAATGGGTAATCGGTTCAGGGTTTAAATTTACAAAAGTTCAAATTCCAATTAAGAAAATCCCAGCAAGTCCCGTAAACATTCGTTTTGACTTATCATTCAGAGATAATCAAACAGTGATTCGGAAAGTAGTTGAACATTCGAATCAAGCAACTGCTGGACAACGGGTCGTTTCTATCAAATCTTCTGCCGATTACAATATTGGAACAAACTTAGTCATCCAATTGTATTATGACCAAGTAATCACTACTCCAAAAATTGCGACATCCTATCCAACAGGAAATATGAGTTGTGGTCTTCGTTTACGTTTCAACTTAGCGGGTGTGCAATAATGGTGAGAGAAGGACACATACGACTTGCAAAAGAAGGAGATGAAAACGACATTCATCAACTTATAAAAGATCTAGCAGAGTTTGAAAAAGCACCAAACGAAGTGACAAATACCGTTTCAGATTTGCGGAAACATTTATTTGAAGATAAAATATGCGAAGCAATCGTGTATGAAATTGAAAATAGAGTGGTCGGATTTGCTCTTTATTACATGTCTTATTCAACGTGGAAAGGCATTTGTCTCTATCTAGAGGATTTGTATGTTCTGCCTGAATTAAGAAGTTTTGGCTATGGTTCCATGTTATTTGATGAAGTAGTATCCATTGCAAAACAAAAAGATGTAAAAAGAATGGATTGGCAGGTTTTAGATTGGAATGAAGCAGCAATAAAATTTTACAAAGGAAAAAATGCTATTCTGGATGGTGAGTGGATCAACGGAAGACTCTTTTTTAATTAGATAGAAATTAAAATTAGGTTGAGAAGAAAAAATCCTCTCTTCTCAACCTAATAAAATCAAAATTCTATAATAAATCGTTTGCTAAATTTGCTAAATCGGAACGTTCTCCTCGTTCAAGTTTTACATGAGCAAATAAAGGCTGGCCTTTCAATTTATCAATTAAATAGGCTAAACCATTACTGTGTTCATCCAAATAAGGTGTGTCAATTTGGTGAACATCTCCGGTAAAAATAATTTTAGTGTTTTCTCCTGCACGCGTGATAATGGTTTTTATTTCGTGTGGCGTCAGATTTTGAGCTTCGTCCACAATAAATAAAATATTAGATAAACTTCGACCGCGAATAAATGCTAACGGGATAATCACAATTTTACCTTGTTGCTCCATTTCGATGATCGCCCGATGTTTTTTCTCATTTTCTCCAAATTGCGATTTGATATATTTCAAATTATCCCAAAGAGGTTCCATATAAGGACTGATTTTATCATTTGCATCACCCGGAAGAAAACCTATTTCTTTGTTTGACAATGGCACAATAGGACGAGCTAAAATTATTTGTTGATACGATTTTGCTTGCTCAAGCGCCGAAGCTAAAGCCAAAAGTGTTTTTCCTGTTCCAGCAACTCCTTGCAATGCTACTAACCGAACGTTTGAATTTAATAAGGCGTTAAATGCAAATGCTTGTTCAGCATTTTTTGGCTTAATTCCGTAGACAAATTCTTTTTCAATTCGCTCAATGTGATCTGTTGCTTGATTGTAAACAGCCAACGAAGAGGTTTTCCCATTCTTTAAAATATAATATCCATTCGGTATCTTCTTTTCTCCAAGCACATCATTTTCCGCGATTTTACCATGTGTAAATATTTGCCGAATAATTTCAGAATCTACGTTATCAATTGTATACGTTCCTGGTTTGTCTAAATCCGTTGTATTTACCTTCCCTGTCGCATAATCTTCTGCTGCAATACCCAAAGCTTTGGCTTTAATGCGCATATTGATATCTTTGGTAACCAACTTCACTTCAAATTTTGGTTCGGTTTCTTTCAGAAAAAGGGCTGAATTGATTATTTTATGGTCATTTTTACCAACCGAATACACATACTCTGCATTCACTTCCCTTGGATTATTCTCCAATGCAATTTTAAAATTTCCCTGCTTACTTCCTAAAGAAATCCATTCTTGTAAACTTGCATCTATTGATAATTTATCAATAAATCGAATAACTTCTCTCGCAGAGAAGTTTTTTGAATCATTTCCTACTTTGAATTTATCCAGCTCTTCCAAGACAGTAATTGGAATGGCAACATTGTTTTCTCCAAAATTATTGATTGCTTGATGATCGTGCAAAAGCACTGATGTATCTAAAACGTATATTTTCTTTTTCTTCACCATATTTTACACTTTTATATTTAATGTTAAGATACAGTTTATTTTTGTAGGAAATAAACAAAAATGATTAGTTGATAAGACTGAATTGTTGATATGTTGTTTCAGGAGTCTAAAAGAACTTATTTCTTCGGATTAATCTATCAATTGGTATATGAATCGTGCCAAACAGTTCATTTACACCCAAAGAATCTAAATAAAACCCTAGTTTCGTTCCGTTTTCTGTCCAAATTCCATGATTATAAGAATTTACTTCCATTCCAGGAACGTGAGCGCCAGAATAAAAAAGAATAGTTCCGGATTTTTGATAAATTGACAATTGAGGAGAAGTTAGGAATCGATAATAGTTTTTATCTTTTCTTAAAATGCCTCTTCGCATCAATTGACGAATAAAATGAGGGCCCTGTTCATTAACCGAAAAAAGTAATGAAAAACCAGGAACAGCGACTTCTTTTGTCTTTTTAACTTCAACAATATTAAATTCATCATCCAGTTCTGATTTTACATATTCTTCTTTTACAACAGTGGAACCACCTTGCTTAAAAGATAAATCCCCTGTCCAAGCGTTTAAAAAATCAACTGTTGGGAAACTTATTTTACGACCTAACTTTACTAAATATTTATAAATAGGGTCTTCGTTATTTTTTCTTAAATTACTTATATCTAAATGAATACTCAAAAATTTACTAGTAGACTCTTTCGATAGTAAACTTATTCCCTCTTTCTTATTGCGCACGTTCCAGGGCTTCGAATTTTTTATATAGGTCAGCAAACTAAAACTTAATGAATCACTGTTGTGAGCAAATAAGGCCTTTTCTACTCCTTGTTCTTGCAATTTACTCCAATTTGAATAAATCACCAATTTTTCATCTTTAAATTGCTTTTCTGCCAAAAATTTCTTCCAGCAGGGAGCTATTCCTCCCTTTTTCGCGAATAGAATTTGCTTTAAGTCATTCGTAAATTGGGTTCCCTTGTAAAGAAAAATCCAATTTTTATCATAGGTTAAATAGCCTGAATCACTTTCATATTTATACGTTTTTTGCTGATAAATTAGCGTATCTGAGAGGTTAAGTATTTTCTTTAAACGTTGAATTCCGGGAGTAATTTTGCTGCTATCAGTCACTTCCACTAAAACTCCCCAATTTCCATTCTCATTAGCGAAAAAATAAAGTGGTTTTTGTAAATTCAGACCATAATTTTTACCTTGACTTAAAATAAATTCTTGAGTAAAGAAATCACGAAAAGGAATTTTATTATAGAACAACATTCCTGTCGTTTCTCTCGCTAAATCAAGAAGATAGCAACGACCTAAAAAATCAGCTTTTGGCAATCTGTCTTGGAAAGAAGGGTGTTCTCGTTGACCATCAAAATAGGGTTTTAGATAGATAAAACTTCCTACTGCAGTCGCTAAAATTAATACAAAGAGTACTTTTCTAAACATATTTCCTGATAGAACTATTTTAATAGAACGTAAATACTATTCACTAAGTCTAAAACATATTTTCCCGAATTTGCTTCTTTATCAATAAAATTGTACACCACTTCAAAAGTAGTTTTGCGGTCTGTCGCTTCAGAAGACAATAATTCCATCACACCTGTTTTTTCGCGCATTGCGTCTAAAATCTCGTTTTGCTCATTTGTAAACATTTCACGAGGAAGTTTTTCAATCGTTTTACTCCAATCAACATACGCATACATAAACCCGCTTTTTTTAATTTTCTTTGCTTCTTTTCCCGACAAAGAAGATGCTCCATATCCGTCAGAATGATTTGTCGCTAAATCAGCATCATTTGTAAAAAGAAGTAACCCGTTTTTATTAATAATAAACAAAGGGACTGATTCTAAAATTGCATCCTCAAATTTCCAGTAGTTTCCGTAGTTTTTACATTGAGAAGTCAAATGAGAAATATGATCCAAAATTAAGTTGGGAATGTCCGGTCGATCGGTCGACAGGCCAAAAACAAAAAGCGGCATGTCTTCTTCTCCTTCAATTACTTTTTCCGTATAATTGTAATCTTCATCATATTGAAATTCAATTTTCTTGGTTTTTACTTTTTTGATTCCATTAAAGGTTCCAAACATACTCCCTTTGTATGTGTCAAACAGGGCCTCTTTATTGATAAACTCATTTAATAATTTCACTGTCAACAGTGTATTAGAAAGTCGTGCATCTTTTTGTTTTTCAAGTATCGGAACAATAACTTTATAAGATTGCTCATAAGCCTCACGAAGATTTACATTGTAACTAAAGTGCGCAGGGCTGCATTCGTGAATATATTTTAATATTGATTTATCAAACTTTGAATCATTTAGTTTTTGATAAATAGACCCTAATTCTGGGCTATAATTCGATGCTAATTTTAGCTCAATTGAATTATCACTAAGAATAAAATCTCCCAACATTACATTTCCTGTATATAGCTCATTTACTTCTTCAAATAAACTTGGGAAAACAGATTGTAGATACCAAAAACTTTCCGCTTTTTTAAAATTACGCGAATTATCCATATAGAAAATTCCTTCCGTTTTATGGGTTAATTGATTAGCAAAAAGAGCGTCCGATTTCTTTAAATTGTTCCCGCGAAGAAACAAATCCTTACAAATTTCATCTAAATACTGTCGTTGAAAAATAGTCAAAACGCTATCTTTTAGTTCGTTGTAATTTTTTTCATTTGGATTTTCAGACGCATCTGGGAAGCTGTACTCCGCTTCTTCCGCTACTGCCGTTCCTGTAGAATCGATCATTTCAGAGTCAAATTCTTCTTCTTCTAAAATGTTGTTTTCATCTTTAAGCTGCTCGCTGTCATCTATATTTTCATCCCAAGGAGATGTATTCCCTCTCGAATACCACAAAGAATCAGTATATTTTGTGATCTTTTCTTCTAACGGCTCAACACGCATCAGGACACCCACGTTTCCTTTAATAATTAAATGATTAGATAAGGAAGAATAATATTCTACAGTAGGAATATTACTTTCAATTTTATCAAAATCATCAAAAACAGTAAATAATTGAGCTTTATTTTTTATGCCAAATGTGAAACCTGACACTTCATGATCGGTTCCTTTTCCATAAAAAACATTTAACTTTTGTTCGAAATCTATTCCTGAATCTTTCAGTGTCTTTCCAGATGTTGACCCATCAAACAATTCAGTTTGCACTTCTTCCATGAATTCGTATTGAACCAAATCATCCATTGAAATCTTTTGCAAAAGAGAAATATTATTAATGCTAAAAACCGTAACGGCATCCCGAGGAATAAAGTCTTCTGAGTTTTGCCCAACAACCTGTATACTGAATAAAAGGGTCGTGATTATTATACTTAATTTCATATATAAATTTTTTGTATTTTTTATCGTCGATTTTTTATCGTGTTCAGGAGAAAAAATACAAAAAATTTCTCGAACGGGAAAATTATTTTCAAACATGTAAATTCTATTTTATTTCCTTTAAATTACTAAAAAATAGCAATAGTTCCTACAACTAATTTTTAAGAGGACTAAGGTATATTGTATTTTCCAATAATTTAGCATTTTTAATCAAGGAATATGTATCTGTTTGCAACATGATTGCTTGCTTACTTGCAGAAAGCTTTGCTGAAGCATTGTCAAATTTTTCAATTGTTTTATCAAACCTAGTGATGGATGTATATTTCCCTTGTTTTAATAGTTCTATTTCATTCTCGGTTAGCTCTTTCGTTGTATTAATAGTCAATTCTGGTATTGATCTTGTCAACTTTTGACTGTCCCAGGTAACCCAACTATGTGATAAATCATCCATGTTTTTTGTTAAATTTTCTTCTGAAGCAATCCTCTTTATTGCTTCTTGTAAAGCGTTTATATTCGTAAAATCACACTTCATTTTAAAAAGAAAATCGGTAAAATTCGACTCAATAGTGACATTTGAAATTCCTTCTTGTGTTTCAAATTTAGCTTTAATACGAGCTATTTCGTCTTTTATAAATTGAATTGATGGGACTTTTTTACCGTCTAAACTATCTAATGCTAATATCGAATTTATCTTTAATTTACTAGAACTCAAATTAATATTATATTTAAAAGTTCCTGTTCCATCAGTGTGAATGGTAAGGTCGTCGAAAATTTCAATACACGAACCAAGTGAAAATAAGGACAGAATGGATAGAAAAAATAATTTTAACTTCATACTACAAATTTAGATAAAAGGTTGTTTCAAAAACAATACCAATTAAAAATAGTTTTGAATTTGTGAATTATTAACCAAGCTTAGGTTTTATGATGCGCGTGTTGATTAGCGACATCGCTTTTGGCTCGCGTTCTTTAACAGAATTAGAACATACTTTTTCGATGTATTTCTAAATTATCGCTTAACTCTCCTTATATTTGCAACAAAATTCACAAAATGTCTGAAAACAGTCGTATTTCAACAAGTAAAGCTCCGAAAGCGTTAGGGCTTTATCCTCATGCTCGAAAAGTAGGAAACTTATTGTTTCTTTCTGGCGTTGGTCCTCGCGTAGCTGGCTCCGATGCCACCGATTCCGAAGTTCCGGGATTAAAATTAGATAAAAGCGGAAATTTTATTGAGTTCGACTTTGAAGCTCAATGCCGAAGTGTTTTTGAAAATGTACGAATTATTCTTGAGGAATCTGGGTCAAGCTGGGATAAATTAGTTGATGTAACCGTTTTTTTAGTGCACATGAAGCGAGATTTTCATACCTACAATCGTCTTTACGCTGAGTATTTTAAAGACAATTGCCCTTGCCGCACAACAGTTGAAGTAAATTGTCTTCCTTCTCCTATTGCTATTGAATTAAAATGTATTGCAACAATCGATTAAATTATGATTAAATTTCTTATTCGCTGTATCATAGCCGCATCTTCTTTGTCATATGTGGTGTATTTATTTGGAACTGGGCATTGGGGCTGGGCAATTTGTATGATTTTCGTAACGGCAATCATTGGCTTATCTTTTTTCCGAAATGAACGAATGATTATGGGTCTTAATCAAATGAGATTGGGAAATACAGATAAAGCAAAAGAGCACATTAACAAAATAAGTGCCCCACAATTTCTTCCTAAGAAACAACATGCCTATGTTTTATTTTTACAAGCTGTGCTTAACAGCCAAGAAATTGGCTTCGCTAAAAGTGAGCAATTATTAAGAAAAGCACTTGGAATAGGGTTAAGGACCGCTCAAGATAATGCGGTTGCTCGTATGCATCTTGCTGGTATTTGTGCGCAAACAAACAGAAGGTCTGAAGCGGTTTCGTTGCTTGCTGAAGCGAAAAAACTAGATAAATCTGGCATGATGCGGGATCAAATAAACCAGATGCAAAAGCAAATGCAACAAGGTGTTCCTTCAAAAAATCAAATGAGAATGGCTCAAATGTCTGGTGGTCGTCAAAAAACGCCTCGTCGCTAGACTTTAAAAACGATTTTTGATTCGTTGGCGAACATAAAAATATGGAAAACGAGCGTTTGTATGCTGAATCGTGGGATGATTATGAATTAATCGATGCTGGAGGAGGGAAGAAACTAGAAAGATGGGGTTCCATCATTACAATTCGTCCAGAAGTACAAGCCTATTTTAAATCAGGGATTTTATTTACAGAGTGGAACGAACGAGCGCATTTCGAATTTATTTCAACTGGAGCTCAATCTGGTACTTGGAAAAGCATACAGAAAGATATTCCGCAAACGTGGGAGATTTCCTATCAAAAAATAAAAATTCAATTAGAATTAACTAAATTTAAACACGTTGGTTTGTTTCCAGAACAGCGTATTAATTGGGATTTCATTTCATCACATTTGAATTCTACTCATCGTTTCCTAAATCTTTTCGCCTATACTGGTGCTGCATCATGTATTGCAAAAACAACGGGAGCTGAAACTGTTCACGTAGATTCTGTTAAACAATTGATCTCTTGGGCTAGAACAAATCAAGAAGCTAGTAACCTTTCCGATATTAAGTGGGTACATGATGATGCTTTAAAATTTGCTGAAAGAGAAATAAAAAGAGAAAATAAATACGACGGAATTATCATGGATCCGCCAGCTTGGGGTCTCGGTGCAAAAGGTGAAAAATGGAAATTAGAAGATAAATTAGAAACACTCCTTGTTAGTGCTAAAGCATTACTTTCAAAAAACGGGTTTTTAATCTTGAATACGTATTCCCCTACTATTACTGTAAAAGATATAAACCACCTAGCAAATAAGCATTTTTCGGGAGCAAAAAAAGAGGTCAAAGAGCTTTGGATGAAAACCACCACTGGAAAAGATTTATATTATGGGCTTCTATTAAGAATAGGCTGATTTTCTAAAAACCGTTTTCAAATCCCCCACTATAGCTCATCAATTATACAAAAAAAGATCCTATTATTTAAAGAATAATTTCACACACATGTTTCGCTGCTAAATGGAAGCATCCTTAATTCAACTACTATTTAGTAATAAAAAATCAAGCATAGTTTATTAACAATGAATTGTGTATATTCTATTAAAATAATTATAAAACCACTGCTGTTTTTGAGTAAGTTTAATGCATAGCTCAATAACAGATGTTAAAAGGATTATGCATAGCAATTTTGGTTTCTTTTTATGGAAATGCTCAAAATTTTGTCACCATCAGTGATAAAAATTTCGGGGCCTTCCTGCGTGAGAAATATCCTACTTGTGTGCAAGGTAATCAACTAGATGTAAATCGTTTAGAAATAAAAAATGAAGAATCTTTGGTAATCAATTCGTTACAAATTGAAAACCTAGAAGGAATTGAATATTTTTTAAACCTGAAAGTTTTAGAATGTGTAGAAAACAATATCTCGTCTATCAAACAGCTTCCGATAACATTAGTGAAGTTGGACTGCAGCATGAATCAGTTGAGTTATTTGCCGACTTTACCTCCTTCATTAGAGGAATTGAGTTGCGCTCTCAATAAATTAACCTTCTTGCCTGATCTTCCCGCATCATTGAAAATAATGTATTGCAATTTTAATGAAATCACTCGATTGCCCCTTCTTCCTGGCTCCTTAGAGTTTTTAGCATGTGGTTCTAATCACATTTCTTGTTTACCTATTCTTCC
>CAMDAO010000013.1 GCA_945888595.1 Chryseobacterium gleum
AAAAAAACTCTGTGATAATCTTTGAATTGACTCTGAATAACTCTATGGTTAACTATTTATCTCTCTAATATTGCTTTAATATCCGGTCGAAAATATAATTCTGATTTCATTATTTTCCCATCCTCCCTGTAGATTGCCTTTCCATTTTCATCTAATTTACTCATGTTTGAACGTTGAATTTCTTCAAAAACTTCAATTATTTTATCTTGTAAACCATGTTTCAAAATAGTTCCACATAAAATATACAATTGATCTCCCAGTGCATCAGCAATCTCAACGATATCACCATTTTTTGCAGCTTCTAAATATTCTTCATTTTCTTCGGCCATCAATCTGTGACGAAGTTCAATATCATTGATGGAGATTTCAATCGTAGGTTGATAGTTGTTTTTAATTCCAAAAGCATCATGGAAAATCTCCACAGCTTTAATAGTATCTTGAATTTTCATTGTTTGACTTTTTATTTTGAACAAGAGCAAATATACTCACCAATCATACATTTTTTACGAATAGTTTGTCTTTCTGTCTGTATTTTTTTTGAATTAATCACTTAAATACCAGAAAACCGGTTTTTCTTATCCAAATGGGATGATTATCTGCCTTTTTTTTTAATTGAACTGCGGTTTTTGGAGTATTCTATTTTAAAAATTAACATTTGCCCCAATAATTAAAGTGATTATTCATGTTGATTTCATTATCTTTGATAAAATAGTGTAACAGATAAGATGCGAGAAACGAGTGTAAAGTCTAAAAAAAATTCAGCTAAAACAGCTAAAAATAAGTTGATTGAAGCATTTCGATTAATGTGTACGGCTAAAACAATGGCTGAAAAATTTGAAGCGAATAAGGAAATTACGGCAAAATATGTGCATGCAACATCTCGTGGACATGAAGCAATTCAAATCGCTGTTGGTTTGCAATTGAATCCTCAAGATTGGGTTTCTCCATATTACCGTGACGACAGTATTTTATTAAGTATTGGAATGTCTCCATACGAGTTAATGCTTCAAGTATTTGCTAAAAAAGACGATCCGTTTTCTGGTGGCAGGACCTATTATTCGCACCCTTCACTGGATAGAGAGGATATGCCGAAAATTATTCATCAATCTTCAGCCACAGGTATGCAAGCGATACCTACCACAGGTATTGCAATGGGTCTGCAATACAAAGAAAAAACCGGTCTTTCAATTGATTATAACGGAAAAAATCCAGTCGTAGTTTGTTCACTGGGAGATGCATCTTGTACAGAAGGTGAAGTTTCTGAAGCTTTACAAATGGCTGCTTTGAAACAATTCCCTATCGTATTTTTGGTACAAGATAATGGTTGGGATATTTCTGCAAGTGCCGAAGAAACAAGGGCTCAGGATATTAGTAAATACGCTGAAGGTTTTAATGGGATTGAAGTGCGTACTATTGATGGAAGTAATTTTGATCTATCTTATCAAACCATAAAAGAAGTTTTTGGAATCGTGAGGAAAGAACGCAGACCTTTCATTGTTCACGCAAAAGTGCCCTTGCTCGGACACCATACTTCGGGGGTAAGAAAAGAATGGTATCGGGATGATTTAGAAACAGCTGTTTTAGATGATCCGTATCCAAAATTGAAAACCCTACTTCTTCAGGAAGGCATTGACGAAGCTGATTTTCTGCAAATAGAATTGGAAATAAGAAAAGAAATTGATACTGCCTACGAACAAGCATTAAATGCTGAAGACCCTTCACCGGACTCCGTATTAGATCACATATTTGCTCCAACTCCAATTATGGAAGAAAAGGGAGAACGTTCACCAATCGGAAAAAAGAAGACTGTTATGGTCGATAGTGCTCTTTTTGCGGTGCGCGAGATAATGAGTAAGCATCCAGAAGCATTGTTGTACGGTCAAGATGTGGGAGCAAGAATAGGGGGTGTTTTTAGAGAAGCTGCCACATTAGCGCAAACTTTTGGAGATGACCGTGTTTTTAATACGGCTATTCAGGAAGCTTTTATTATCGGGAGCACAGTAGGAATGTCAGCCGTTGGATTAAAACCAATTGTCGAAGTTCAATTTGCAGATTATATTTGGCCTGGCTTAAATCAATTATTTACAGAAGTTAGTAGGTCTTATTATTTGTCTAATGGAAAATGGCCTGTCAGTTGCGTTATTCGCGTTCCAATTGGTGCTTATGGATCTGGTGGTCCTTACCATTCATCAAGTGTTGAATCGATTTTGACAAATATCAGAGGAATTAAAGTAGCTTATCCTTCAACAGGAGCAGATTTAAAAGGATTGATGAAAGCAGCGTATTATGATCCGAATCCTGTGGTGATATTGGAACATAAAGGATTGTATTGGTCTAAAATACCAGGTACAGAAGGGGCAATGTCTATCGAACCTGACGATGAATATGTGATTCCTTTTGGAAAAGCTAGAATTGTTCAAGAAGCCAATGAAGAATTCACGAAATCAGGCGAAAGTTGTGTTATAATCACCTATGGAAGAGGAGTTTATTGGTCTTTAGAAGCCTCTGAAGCATATGAAGGAAAAGTAGAAATTGTGGATTTAAGAACATTAAATCCACTTGATTTTGAAACGATTAATAGGGTCACTAAAAATAACGGTAAAGTACTTTTAGTAACGGAAGAGTCAATTGAGTCAACGTTTACATTAGGACTTGCTGGAAGAATTCAAAGAGATAATTTTAAATACTTAGACGCTCCAGTTTTAATCGTTGGTTCTATGGATACGCCTGCAATACCCTTGAATTCCATTTTAGAAGCTGCTATTTTAACAAATAGCGAAAAAGTAAAAAAAGCAATTGGTGATTTGTTAGAATATTAGAATTCTGAAATCCAATGAAATTCATCTTGCAATGCAGGTGATTTTTCCCAATTTAGTTTTTTTATTGCTAGATGGATACTTGTATTTTTTTCGTGCCAAAAGATTTCTGTAGGTGTAATTTTAAGAGTCATTTTTTTATTTACAGCATAAACATTTATTGTATTTGTCAAAGTATTGGTTTTCATTTGAAAATCTTTCATTTTATCATCTTGAAATTGAATAATGAAGAAACCTTTTCGGTGAATAAATATACGTCGTATTTCTTGTAGATTTCCAAATTGAGATGTTGAATTAGAAGCATTAAGTACTTCGTAAGCTCCATGGAATAAAGGTCTATTTTGCTGATTGTCATTGAAATTATTTGTCTTAAAATAAGGAAACAACGATTCGAAGAGTATACAACAGATGATACAATTTTTAAAAATGATCAGTTTTTTGGTTTTTTCTACCTCAAAAGAAACCGTTGAACTAGGGACTTTATTATTTACTTGAAAAAAGAATGAAAAAAGTTTTTTTGCATAGGGAACAAGTATAACTAGCGATAAAAATAGTAAGAAGGAGGATAAAATTTTTACAGAGATATCAAAACTAAAATTGATCATTAAAACGTTGAGTAAAACAGTGAAAGAAATTACTGCTCCTAGCATTCGCGTTCTTCTAAAAAGAAGTAGTAGTGCAGGAAGGATCTCTACTAATCCCATAAAAAGATTGTAACTATGCGAACTGCCCATACTTGACCAAAAGAGAATGTCTTTTGAGAGCTGACCGAGAGGTGTGTATAAAGTATTTGGTTCAGGAATATAAAATTGAAGTTTAAAAACTTTATTGAAGCCATATACAAATAGAAAAAAAGATAAAATATAGGCGGAAATAACGTGAATCCAATAATAAAGTGAACCTTCATTTTTTCTTACTCTTGAAATAATACCCCAAATGGAGGCTAGGATCATGGAAAGAATTAAGTAGATCAGCACGACAAGGTACATTTCTTTGGAATCGGATTCAATATTTTTCGCATCTATTATTCTAAGAAGTGGATGAAGAACAAAGAGAAGTGTGTTTTTCACGATTCCGATAGAAATAAAACCGGGAAGAATAGTGAGGGTAAATAAGGTGATAAACACGCCGCAAAACCGAATGTAAAATGATTTGAACATATTGGTAATCAGTTTTTTTTAAATCAACTATTTTCTACCATGAAATTTTAAATTTATAGAAGAAAAGGTGATCCCTAAAATCACTATGAATCCAACTAACCAATGAATTCCATTTTGATTATTTGATTTGGGTTTTTTATTTTCCTTTTTCAGTTTCTTTTCGTCAAAACCTATTAATGTGATTTTTTTCGGATAAAGTGTCACAATTTCTTCAATTGATTTGTGTTCAATGTTCGGATTAAGATAGACGGTATCTTTTCTATTGTAAGACATTTCAATGATGCTGGTATCTGAAAGTTTTACGACACTATCTATTTCATACAGGTGGATGTTAGACGTTTCATTTTTTCGCAGCAGATAGAAATTTACGGAGTCTATTTGAAGCATCTTTTTTTCCATTTCATATTGATAATCAAGATTTATTCCAAAGTTGTCATTGCTTTTGAATCCTCCGGAGTTGTCATTTCCGCTATGACTTCTATGGGCGATTGATTTTGTTTGAGAAAGGGTAATTGAGTTATTTAGGAAAATTACAGACACAATAATTAGTACTTTTTTCATACTTTAAATTTTAGTTTTTACACGGTACAACTGTTTGTGATAAAAGTTCAAATTATTTCGTTTACACGTAACGTATTAATAACCTATTCGTTAGATTCGTAATTAAATACTTTTATTTCACTTATAATTCCATTTGTGTTTTATTTTTTTTAAATCATTTAGTATATTTGTACATTCACTTGCTATGAAAAAAGCTTTACTTTGTTTTCTGATAATAATTTCTAGTGGAATACATTGTTTTTCGCAGGAAAATTTCGTTTCTGAGGTAATTTCTGATTGTGATGGAAGCATAAATATCATTGAACCAGGGGTTTTTTCAATTCAATTTACAGGGCAAGGAGGCTTCATTAAAGATATTGCAGCCTATCCTTCCTTGGACAGCGTTGCAGAAAATAATTCTATTTGGTGTTCATTTATTGCGCCGTTTGATGGGGTGATTAATTTGGATGCGTCAATAAATACAGGATTCATGCAAATGGTTATTTTTGAACAAAGTTTAAATGACGTTTGTGATGAAATCCATAGAGGTACTGCAGATATTAAACGTTTAATAATCAAGTCATCTAGTTCGAGTGTAGCGTTGAACAAAACCCCAAATGAAGATCAATTATATTCTCTTGAGTTACGAGAAGGTCAAAAAATAATTTTGTTATTCAACACCGTTGAAAAAAGTAAAGAGCGACTAAAACTTGTGTTTAATTATGAGGTTTTAAATAACTCTGATCCCAAGAGTAAAAAGGAGACGAAGGTAGTTGATTTGAGAGAGGATGAATTTACTCCGGCTTTTCATGTCGTTGTGAGAGATGCTGCAACTGGTTTTCCTGTTATTGCAAATTTAACGATATTAGGGCTAAAATCTTTTGCAGCCTTATATATGGGAAGTGATTTCTATTTTGTTATTTCAAAGAACGGAAAAGTAACTATTAAATGTGATGCCAAAGGATATTTCTTTGCGGACAGGACTGAGAATGTAGTAGCCAATTTAGAGAGTGAATTTACAATTTGGTTAGAGCCATTGAAACAGGGAAAAAGTTTACAGATTGAAGAAATAGAATTTCATCCTGGTTCAAGTGATTTCACTCCTACATCCGAAGGTAAATTGCAACGATTAAAAGATTTTATGGCATTAAATTCGGATGTCAAAATTGAAATTCAAGGACATGTATTTGCTCTAGATGACAATTCTTTTGCCGGTCAGAGGCTTTCAGAAGCACGTGCAAAAAGGGTGTACAATTATTTGGTAAGTAATGGGATAAATAAGGATAGAATGACAGCTGTTGGCTTTGGAAATACTAGACCGATTTATCCAAAACCCAAATTGGCGTATGAAGAGCAGATGAATAGGAGAGTGGAAATCAAAGTGCAGTAATAAACACAAATATCGATTCAATATTTCACCTAACGCCAAACACCTAACATCCAATACACACTTAGATCGTCATAATGTCTTTTTCCTTAGAATCGATAAGATCATCAATTTTTTTAATGTAATGATTGGTTATATTTTGAATTTCACCCTCAGCATCTTTTGCCATATCTTCTGAAAGACCATCGGTTTTTAGATCTTTCACCATATCGATTGCATCTTTTCGGTGATTTCTGATAACCACTTTTCCATTTTCGCCTTCTGATTTCCCTCTTTTAACGAGTTCTCTTCTACGTTCTTCTGTTAAAGCAGGCACGTTAATGATGATCATTTCTCCATTGTTTTGCGGTGCAAATCCTAAATTTGCATTTATAATCGCTTTTACGATGTCATTTAAAATATTTCTTTCCCACGCTTGAACTGTCAATGTTCGGGCATCCATTGTATTTACATTTGCTACTTTTGAGAGTGGAGTAGGTACCCCATAATATTCAACCATCACACTTTGCAGCATAGAAGGTGTTGCTTTACTTGCGCGAATTTTTTGAAGTTCAGATTCTAAATGTTCAAGAGTTTTTTTTCCTGAACTTCTAAAATCGTCATAAATCATTTGAAGATCCTCTACCATTTTCTTTCATTTTCAATTTTAATTCCTCACAATTGTGCCAACTTTATTTCCTTCCATTAATTTCCTGAAATTCCCAGGTGTGTCCATGTCAAATACAATGATTGGTAAGTCATTTTCTTTACAAAGAGTAAAAGCAGTCATGTCCATTACATTCAAACCTTTACTATACACATCATCGAATGTAATGAAGTCATATTTGGTGGCAGTTTTATCTTTTTCCGGATCTGCTGTATAAATACCATCAACGCGGGTTCCTTTTAAAATAACTTCAGCATTAATTTCAATGGCTCTCAAAGAGGCCGCAGAATCTGTAGTGAAAAAAGGATTACCTGTACCTGCACCAAAAATCACAACTCTTCCTTTTTCTAAATGACGAACCGCTCTTCTTCTAACGAAAGGTTCAGATATTTCTTTCATTTCGATGGCTGATTGAAGACGAGTACTTACTCCAGCTGATTCTAGTGCAGCTTGTAATGCCATACTATTGATCATTGTCGCTAACATACCCATGTAATCTCCATGCGTTCTATCCATTCCACCTTCTTCCGCCTGAACTCCTCTAAAAATATTCCCTCCTCCGATTACAATTGCAATTTCAACTCCTAAATCGTGAATTTCTTTAATTTCATTCGCATAAGCGTTTAATCGATTGTTGTCAATTCCAAATTGTTTGTCACCCATAAGTGATTCACCGCTGAGTTTTAAGAGTATACGTTTGTATTTCATTGTTTTTTTCTTTGAGGTGATGCAAATATAGTTATTTTACACAAAAGACTTCACGACTCCTGACATGACTTTTAAGAAATAAATTCTATAGCACTCTGATCGAAGTGCTCTTGTATCGTATTTTCTCTAAAATTTTCTCATAAAAAAAGCCAGATCATTGATCCAGCTTTTTTTATAGTTTTATTTTTATCTTAACTTAAAGAAAAACGTTTGAAATCAACAACTGTTAATCCTTTTTCAGATGAATTTAAAAATTGTTCAACTGAAAGTTTGTTGTCACGAACAAATGGTTGACTTAATAAAGTGCTTTCAGCAAAGAATTTGTTTAATCGTCCTTGAGCAATTTTATCAGCCATTTCTGCTGGTTTACCTTCTTGTATAGCTAATTCTTTGCCAACCTCTAATTCACGGTCAATTGTAGATTGATCAATACCTTCTTTGTTTAATGCTAAAGGGTTCATTGCTGCAACTTGCATCGCGACTTGTTTCCCAGCATCTTCCGCCACCTCAGAACCACTATTTAAAGCAACAATTGTCGCTAATTGATTTCCTGGATGATTGTAGGCAACAACTTTATCAGCTGAAATTAAAGAATAATTTGAAAGAACTAATTTCTCACCAATTACACCGATATGTTCAACTATTTTTTCCTCTACTGACAATTTATCATCAAACTTTAAAGCTTTCATTTCTTCTGTTGTAGAAGGTCTGTTTGAAAGAGCAATATCCATCAATGACTGAACAAATGTACCAAAACTTGCATTTTTCGCAACGAAATCTGTTTCACAATTAAGTGTCATGATAACTCCTGTTTTAGCATCTGAAGAAGCTTGAGCTAAAACAAAACCTTCGTTCGCATCATTATCTCCTCTTTTTGCAGCTATTTTTTGACCTTTTTTACGAAGTAAATCTGTAGCTACTTCAAAATCACCATTTGCTTCAACAAGCGCATTTTTGCAGTCCATCATGCCTGCACCTGTTTGTTGACGTAATTTATTAACTTCTGACGCTGTAATTGCCATAGTTTCCATATTTAGAGTGTTAAATTAATCTTTTTTCTCTGTTTCTTCAGCCGCTGGTGTTTCAGCAACTACTTCAACCACTGCTTCAGCAGTCACTTCAACCGCTTTTTCAGCAGTAGCTTCTTTTGTCGCAGCTGTCTCCTCGTCAGCATCAGCTTTATCTTTCGAATTTTTACGATCTTCTAGACCTTCTCTGATAGAACCACAAATCGCTTCCATAATAATAGAAATTGATTTAGTAGCATCATCATTTGCAGGAATAGGGAAATCTACTAAACGAGGATTTGAATTCGTATCAACCATTGCGAAAGTTGGGATATTTAAGCGCTTAGCTTCAGCTAAAGCGATATGCTCTTTCAAGATATCTACAATAAAAATTGCAGCTGGTTGACGAGTCATGTCAACGATAGAGCCAAAGTTTTTCTCTAATTTATCACGTTGACGCTGTTTAAAAAGACGTTCACGTTTATTCAAAGTTTCCCAAGTACCATCTGTTTTCATTTTGTCAATAATTGACATTTTACGAATAGATTTACGAGTTGTTTGAAAGTTTGTTAACATTCCACCTGACCAACGTTCATTAACGTAAGGCATGTTTAGGTCTTTTACACTATCAGTAATGATATTTTTTGCTTGTTTTTTTGTAGCAACGAAAAGAATTTTTTTACCCGACTTAGCAATTTGTTTCATTGCCGCACAAGCTTGATCAAGATGCGCTATTGTCTTATTTAAATCAATGATATGGATACCTTTTTTTTCTTCAAAGATATACGGCGCCATTGCCGGGTTCCATTTTCTTTTCTGGTGACCAAAATGAGCACCTGCTTCTAATAATTTTTCAAAAGTTATTTTTGACATTTTAATTTGTTTTAATTGTTTACGTTCCTTTAGTATGTCAACAAAAGAGGGGCAAATTGCGGGTGCTCTAATGCTTGGGTACTAAACAATCGCCAAAATAAAGTATTAACGTTTAGAGAACTGAAATTTCTTACGAGCTTTCGGTTGTCCTGGTTTTTTACGTTCAACCATTCTTGGGTCACGTGTCATTAAGCCTTCAGCTTTCAACAACGTTTTATTTTCTTCAGCAACTTTTACCAAAGCACGAGCGATTCCTAAACGGATAGCTTCTGCTTGGCCATTGATACCACCTCCAAATACATTTACTGATACGTCATATTGACCAATAGTATCTGTTAATTGAAAAGGACGTTCAATTTTTGCTTGAAGAACAGTTATAGGGAATGCTACCTTATAATCTTTTTTATTTACAGTTACTGCTCCTGTACCTTTTGATAGGTATACTCGAGCAACAGATGTTTTTCTTCTTCCTAATGCGTTTATTACTTCCATTTTATTTGAATGTATCAAGGTTAAATACTTGCGGTTTTTGAGCTTCTTGATCATGCTTTCCACCTACATACACTTTCAAATTAGTGAATAAACGGCTTCCAAGCTTGTTCTTAGGCAACATACCTTTAACGGCTTTCTCAATCAAACGTTCTGGATGTTTTTTTAACATCTCTTCTGCTGACGTGAAACGCTGTCCACCAGGATATCCTGTATATCGAACGTATTCTTTGTTAACAAGTTTAGTACCTGAAAAAGATACTTTTTCTGCATTGATAACGATAACGTTATCGCCACAATCAGCGTGAGGCGTGAAGTTGACTTTGTGTTTCCCACGGATCAATTTCGCAACCTTACTCGCCAAGCGACCAACAGTTTGGCCCTCAGCATCTACTACAAACCACTGCTTGTTAGCAGTTGCTACGTTTCCAGAGATGGTTTTGTAACTTAATGTATCCACAATAAATTTATTAATTAAATAAGACAATAACCCCAAATTGGGGGTGCAAAGATATAACTTCTAGAGTTTATTAACAAACGATTTTTAAAAAAGATTGCTTTTTTACTTATAAATATTAAATTAATGGTCATTTAGCACCATTTATTTATTTTTAAATGAATTAATAGCCTGAATTGTGAACTCGGATAATACCAGTTTTCCGCTGATTTCTGCTCTTTCAATTAATAAGCTATCCCAATGGTCTGTATCTTCCCAAAAAATAGATTTTAATTTTGACATAGCTTCTGGATTTGAAGTAGCTAATTTAGCGGCTAATTTATTTATTTCCACATCCATTTCTTCTTCGGTATCATAGACATCCGAATATAAACCATTTTTAAATGCCCAATTTGCCGTTCGCCATTCGCTTGCATTAATGGCTAATTGACTCATAGCTGATAATCCTATTTTTCGCTGGATTACTGGGCCTACGACAAAAGGTCCTATTCCTACCGCTAATTCTGAAAGTTTCACATCTGCATGCTTTGTAGCAAAACAATAATCAACAGCTGCTGCTATACCAACACCGCCTCCTACTGCTTTTCCTTGAACCCGTCCCAAGATTAATTTGGGACTTTTTTTACAGGCATTAATTACGTTGGCAAAACCTGAGAAAAAGATCTTCCCGGCTTCTAAGTTTTTTATAGAAATTAATTCATCAAAACTCGCTCCTGCGCAAAAAGATTTAGATCCAGAAGAACGCAGAATAATGACATTGACCTTTGGATTTTCTCCCGTCAAATTGATGGTGTCGGCCAGTTTTTGAAGTATTTTTCCTGGAAGTGAATTACTGGATGGATGTCCAAATTCAATCGTAGCTATTCCTGTTTCGTCTATTTCAGAATGAACGTGCCCTTGTTCGATTGTTTCAGTCATAATATGTTAACTATTAATTAAAAATGCTTTTCCTAACATTCTTTACGAATTACTTTTCCATCGCTATCTCTTTCGACGGGATTAGGTTTGATTACTACTTTTTCTTTTGGTGCGTAGGGCTTTTGACGATTAGCAGAATTATTAAAAGCTTTTTTTTCTACTTTTTTCGCAACTGGTTTTTGAATACTTTTTGGTGGGCGATTACCTTTCGGTGAAGCAATTTTAACATCTAATTTTCTACCGTTAATATCCATACCGTTTAATGCGTTTATAGCATTAATGCCATGATCTGTTTCTACCATCTCAATGTAACCGAACCCTTTTGATCTTTTTGTTGCATTGTCATATACAACATGAGCGTAGGTAACTGGACCAAATGCGGAAAAAGTTGATTCTAAATCTTCTGAAGTAATATCCCAATCAAGATTTGCAATAAATAAATTAACCATCTAACCTAAATAATTTCTAATAATAAAACCTAACGTTGACAAAATTAAAATAAAGAAACGTATGATTCTCTACATTTTAATAAAAAAGTAACGAACAAGTTCAAATACCCAATCCGTTACCATGTAAATCCTGTATTTATTTCAAAGAGAAACTATCTGATCCGATTAATAATCCGTCACAATAGATTTTCACTTTGTAATTTCCTTTTATAGCTTCTTTGTTTTTTAAATCATAGTAAATGGACAAATCGATACTTTGATTGTTGTAATCGATATCTTTTTTATCCGAATAAGCGATTGTTCCTTGCTCTAATTGAACTGTGTTATTTGATTTTGACTGAAGCGTTTTTCCATCTGGGTCAATAATCTGCATATATACAGTTTTTGCTCCTGAATTCGCTAATGAATTTTCTGAGATTGTAAAACTCGAACGAATTTGCACACAACTTTTAGCTTTGTTACTAACTTCAGTTGTATTATTTAATTTCATTCTTAACCCTGTTGTACTTATGCTTAGCGCTTGAAGTTTTTGACCAATCTTCACTTTCTCACTGTTGACTTCAGCGTCATGTTTATAATTGTCTCTTTCAGTTTCGGTAGAAGATAATTTATTGTTTGTTTCATCTAAATCCGATCCTAATTTTTTATTCAAGGTATTTAGAGAATCAATTTGTACAACGTATCCTTTCATGATGCTTCTAAGCGTAGTATTTTCGCGTGTCATCTGTGCAATTTTCCTAGCATTTAAACGACCGTTTCTTTTTGAACTTTCTAAATCTTTCATAAGTCCAATGATTTTGTCTTTCTGTATGTTAAGGCTATCTGCTTTAGAAGCATCTTTTTTAATTAATTCATCATATGTTTTTAGCATTTCGCTAAAATTTTTCGTTAAATCATCAGACATTTCTTCAGCATTAAAACCGAATTCCTTCATCATTTGATTCATACCCTCCATATCAGCCTTTAATTCTGTGTTTTCATTTGTGCAATTATTGAGTGCAGTGTTTTTAGTGGACACTTTACTAGCCATAAAAGCTAATCCTATTAATAATACAAGAATGACTACAATAAAGGCGCCGTTGCCTCTTTTTGGTGTTTCAATTGTTTCTGACATATGTTCTATTTTAAGTATTCAGATAAAGGTAACGCTTCAATTGTGGAAAATAATATGACTGGAGTCATAATAAAATGCTTTACCCATTTGAAATTAGTAATTCAAATGGATTTATCCCTCAATTACTGTGAATGTATAACTTTCCATGATTTGATTCGAAAGTAATTTTTTACAAGCTTCTTCTGTTTTTTGTTCTGCTTCTACTTTTGACGTCGCATCAATAAAAAGGCGGATATGTCTCCCGATGCGAACACCACTAATTTCTGGTAAGCCAATATTTTGCATACTGTTGGATACTGCTTTTCCCTGAGGGTCTAATAATGCGTCTAATGGCATTACATCAATTTCAGCTTTGAATTTCATGTGTTTGTTTTTTATTTAACTTATTATCAATAAATGATAGTACAAGGTACAAAAGTACAATTAATGGAATAGACCATACTAATAAAAAAGTGATTAATAATCCACAAATTATTAAGTAAGAAAATCTAATCTGATTTCCTTGCCACTTAAAGTGTTTAAATTTTAAAGAAAACATGGGTATTTCAGAGATTAATAGAAGTGACATACATCCAATTAAGATAATAAAAAAACCTGGTTGAAAAATCAGATCGATCCAAGGATCTTTGTACCCTATTTGATTGAATTCGATTAGCAGTACTAGTGGAAAAGTAGTGAAAAATATTGTGTTTGCAGGTGTGTTTAAACCGATGAATGACTCTGATTGCCTTGTGTCAATATTGAATTTTGCAAGTCGAAACATGGACATAAAGGGGATGAAAAGCGCGAAAAAAGGAGTGTATTTTAAACTATTGTTCATTTCATTTGGCACGTCGTAAAACACCGCGTTTTTCCAATTAGTAAGGATGAAATTCACGTGAGAATTGAATGTGGGACTTAAAATTTCGCTTTTGAGATCTGTGAGTGAAATGATCATTACAACCATCATGAAGATTCCAGGTGCTAATCCAAAAGTAATCATATCTGCCAGAGAATCTAGTTGCTTTCCAAGTTCACCCGATTGGTTCAATTTTCTAGCCAAGAATCCATCAAAAAAGTCAAAAATCGCGCCCGCAAATATCAAAAAAGGAGCAAGATCAATTCTTCCCATCAGGGCGAAAATGATTGAAAAAACACCAGAAAGTAAATTTGCTGCAGTAAATAAATTGGGTATATTGAACATCTTAAGCCTATAAATATTTTTTTTCATCAAGGTACCAACTAAAAGAGCTATATTTACGTCTTTACTATGATTGAATTTGGCAAAGAACACAATTTTTTATGAAAAATTGTGTTATTGTATGGAAAAAAAATGATTATGCGTTTAATTTTTTTAAATATTACATTAGTGTCAGTACTGCTGCATAGTTTCGATACAGTAGCTCAATTAGACAAACTTGCTCCAAAATATTCCAATGAATTTTTAGCGATTGGTATTGGAGCTGATGCTCTTGGAATGGCTAATTCGGTAGTAGCTCACACTGGAAATGTGACATCTGGGTATTGGAATCCTGCAGGATTAACCCAGGTTAATAAATGGTTGGAGGTTGGATTAATGCATTCTGAATATTTTGCAGGAATTGCAAAATATGATTACTTAGGATTATCCCATGCAATTGATAAAAAAAGCACAGTTGGTTTTTCAGCTATTCGATTTGCAGTAGACGATATTCCTAATACTACTCAACTAATTGATCAGCAAGGGAATGTTGACTATACGAAGATAACAACTTTTACAGCGGCAGATTATGCTTTTTTGTTTTCATATGCAAGAAAATTAAGAATTAAAGGTCTTAGTGTAGGCGGTAATTTTAAACTAATTAATAGAAAAGTAGGTGATTTTGCAAAGTCATGGGGCTTTGGTTTGGATGCTGGTGCTCAATATTATGTCAAAAATTTTAAGTTTGGAATAATGTCTAGAGATGTAACTTCTACTTTTAATGCGTGGGTTTTTAATCTTGATTCTCAAATGCAAGAAGTGTTTGTTAAAACAGGAAATGAACTACCAAAAAATGGCCTAGAAATAACGCTTCCGAGGTTTATTTTTGCGTCTTATGGAAAATTTAATCTTGGAAAACAAGGCGTTTATGTTGCCAGTGAAATAAACCTTGATATGACATCTGATGGCAGAAGAAATACCTTGATGAAAACGAATCTATTTTCATTTGACCCACACATGGGAATTGAATTTGGTTATAAAACGTATTTTGCTATTCGTGCTGGGATTTCAAATGTACAATATGTAAAAAATTATGATGATACTCAGAAATTGAATGTGCAACCTAATATTGGCGTAGGTTTGAATATCAAAAATTTTCACTTGGATTATGCTTTTACGGATATAGGCGATGCATCAGTTGCTTTATATTCTCATGTTATTTCTTTACGAATAAAATTAAATAAACCTGAGTAGAGATGAAAAAAATAGTACTATTTTTAGTTTTTGTCTTATCATTTGGCTCTGATGTTTTATCTCAGATTTATGGGAACGAATGGATTTCGTATGACCAAAAATATTTTTCTTTTCCAATCGTAAATACAGGGATTTATAAATTGGATTATACAGCATTGAATGCTTCAGGGATTCCTCTTTCTACTTTTAATTCTCAAAATATTCAGATTTTTGGACGTGAAAAGGAGGTTTCTTTGCACATTGAAGATGGCGGCGATTCAAGCATCGATCCTGGGGATTATATTTTGTTCTATGCTCAGAAAAATGATGGTTGGTTGGATTCAACTTTATATCAAGACCCCACTAAAATTGGAAATCCTTCATACAGTCTAGTAAATGATACCATAAATTATTTTTTGACATGGAATTCATCCACATCAAATTTGAGGTATACTGTCGAATCAGATGTTAGTTTTTCTTCTTATACACCTGCTAATTATATTATTCAAAAAGTAGAGTCTTATTATGGGACGTATTATAATCTTGGGGGGGGTAGAATTTCTTATGCAGCTAGTTCATTATTTATGCCCGGTGAGGGATTTGGCTTAGCTCCCGTAAATGGCGCGGCTGGTTACACATTAGCGTTAAACGCAGCAACCAATTCTCCGTACACAGGAAGTGATGCTCCAAGTGCAACGTTTAAAGGAATATCAACCACGAACTCTGATGCCCCGGTAGATCCTCCATTCGAAAATCATCACATGAATTGGAAAATTGGAAGTTCTGATTTGTTACTATTTGATCAAATTTCCTCCAATTATCAAGGTGTTTTCGCCGACCAAACTTTTTCTAGTAGTATATTAACAGATGGATTGACTCCTCTTAAGTGGTCGATTATTGGTGATCAAGGAGCCGCTACTGACTATCAATCTTTAAATTATTGGGCTATCACCTATCCAAAAAAAGTGACGCTAGATGGCACTTCTTCGGGAAACTTTCAGGTTGTTAATGCTACTTTAGGGTCAAAAATAAGATTAGATTTTACGAATACTATTGTAAATAATCCTGTTGTTTTTGTGCTTGGGAGTATGCCAATCAAAGCAAGTATAACAGTTAATGGTGCAGGTTATAGCGCGCTGATCCCTAACAGCTCGAGTGGGGTCAATCAACAAGTTGTGATTCGAGATTTTTCTTCTTTAATTCCTATCACAACTTTAAAAATGGTCAATGGAACTGGTGTTTTTACTGATTATTCTTTACTCAACGCAGATTCTGCTTTGCTATTGATTTATCACCCACAATTGAGCACCTCTGTTATTGATTACCAAACATATAGACAGTCTATTGCAGGGGGCTCTTACGCCACAATTATGGCAAATGTGGAAGAATTGTACTTACAATTTGGAGGAGGTATAAATAAACATATTAATGCGATAAGAAGATTTGCACATCTAATGTATAATGGCGCAACGATCAAACCTGTTGCTTTATTTTTAGTAGGTAAAGGGATTTCTATTGCGGATAGCGGCTGGCCATATGGTTCGCCAGGCTCGAGGACAAACACCTCAAGTTATGCAATGAATGGTGTTCCGACTTTTGGTGAGCCAGCAAGTGATGTAGCAATTACTTCTTATTTGACGGGAAGCGCATGGAAACCTTTGATTCCAACAGGAAGGATTTCGGTAAAAACAAATCTTGAATTGACGGATTATTTAAATAAAGTGAAGGAATTTGAATTGCAACAAGATCCAAATTCTGTTTATAATTCAGATGAAAAAGACTGGCAAAAACAAGTTTTACATTTTGGAGGAGGCTTGAATTTAGCGCAGCAAAGTACATTTAGTGGGTTTTTAAATTCAATGAAAGCCACCATCGAAGATTCTAATTATGCTGGAAATGTGCAGAGTTATTTTAAAACTTCTTCAGCTCCGATTGATCCAGATTTGCTTTCTATTGTTACCAATAGAATTCAAGAAGGAGTTTCCTTAATGACCTTTTTTGGACATGCTGCACCAGCATATGGCTCAGGATTTGACATCAATATCGATCTTGCGTCAGAATGGAATAATGTGGGGAAATATCCAGTTGTGCTTGCAAATTCATGTTGGGCAGGAAATATGTATGTCAATACTGCTGCTCTTTCAGTTTCTGAGCGATTTGTTAATCTTCCACAAGAGGGTGCGATTGCATTTATTGGGTCTTCTGGAGGCGGGCTAGATCAACCTTTAAATACTTTTTCCAACGATTTATACGCTCAATTTAGTTATTGGGGGTATGGCAAAACACTATCCGAGCAGTTAAGTAATGCCATCGATACCTTGCAAGTAACAAACGGAAACAGCATAATTCATGAAACGACAGCCATGCAAATGAATTTACTGGGAGACCCTTTATTGAGATTGAATTGGCATGAAAATCCTGAAATTGAACTTACAGCAGACAAAGTTTCTTTTTCTCCTGAAGATTTAGATTTAACTGTTGATTCAATTACAGTTAGTATTGTTTTAACCAACTTAGGACGAGCAATCGTTGATACTTTTACCGTTGAAATTAGAAGAGATTTCCCACTTTTAAGCGCAGATTCTCTTTATGAAGTCCGTGTTCCAAGATTAAATTACAAGGATACGATTTATTACACGATGGCATTGCAAAATAATATTGGTGTGGGTATTAATAACATTACTGTAGCAGCTGATATTCCTTCAGTAATTCCAGAACAATATGATGAAATAGAAAATAATAGGATAACAAAGACGCTTTTTATTGATATTGATGGAATACTGCCGGTCATTCCTTACGATTTTGCTGTTGTGCCAATCGACAGTGTAACGGTTAAAGCCTCCACGATTAATCCTGTCGCTGCGTATAATACGTATCGGTTTGAAATTGATACGACAGATTTATTTAATAGTCCAGAATGGCGTTATGCAAACGTTTCGGGCCTTGGAGGAGTGAAGGAAGTAAATCCTTCTGAATGGAAATCAGTTGCAACTAATATGTACTCAAAATTAGTTTGTACGGACAGCACCGTTTATTTTTGGAGAGTATCCATTGATAGCAGTGTATATGATTGGCGAGAAAGATCTTTTCAATATATTATAGGCAAAACGGGTTGGGGACAGGAACATTTCTTTCAATTTAAGAAAAATGGATTTAATAATATTCTCTATAATAGAGCAACAAGAGAACGCGAATTTACGGTGGATCCTCCTGATACTTTAAGATCGTTTGTCCATAGTGCATACGGTGTGTGTGCATCTTATATAAATGAGCAAAAAATTGAAGGCGCATATTGTGTCTTAACACCAACACTCACCGCAGTTATTATTGATCCAAGTACTCATCTTCCATGGGGAACAAGATATGTGCCTACGGGAGAGAACTTAACGCACAATTTTGGAAATCAAAATGACAATGGTGGATGCTCTGCTCGCACGATGTATCATTTTGTATATCCTACAAATTCAGCGACTTATTTAAATTCTTTTAGAGATTTAGTCATAAATCAAGTTCCAGATGGATTTTATCTATTAATATACACAACGATGGGCGCGAGGTATGATTGGTGGAATACGTATTATCCAAGTGTTGCAGGTTATCCTACAATGTATGACGTTTTTGCGAGTTTAGGTTCTGACAGTATTGTGCCAGGAAGACCTAATCTCCCTTTTTCTTTCTTTTGTAAAAAAGGAGATCCTACCAGTGTAATTGAACGATTTGCATTAACAGGATCAGACGTTATTGATTTTAATGTTGCACTAGAAAATATTCTTGGGGAAGGTGCTGAAACATCTACTTTAATTGGACCCGCAAGTAAATGGGGGAATGTGTATTGGAAACAAGACCCTTTAGATCTTACACCTAGTGATAGCACTGAATTAAAAATAAAAGTCTACAATCATGAGCAAGCGTTTCAATATGAGATTGATACGTTGTTTACACACAATGATTCTATAGTAGATTTAAATACTATGGTTAATGCTTCTCTTTATCCTTACATAAAATTAGAAGCTAATTATTTTGACACTTCTTACTTTGTGCCGGATCCAGCGCAAGTAGATAGATGGCACGTCTTGTTTGAACCTCTTCCAGAGGCAGCTATTGATGCTACAAATGGTTATACTTGGCTTCCTTCTAAAGATACTTTAAATGAAGGTGAAATCGTCAAATTTGCAATTGATATAAAAAATATTTTCACGATCGATATGGATTCATTGTTGGTAAGATATTGGGTGGAAGACAATGCTCATGTCAAACATTCAATTGCATATCTTCGACAAGATTCTTTGGTGGTAAATGAAGTTTTTAGAGATACGATAGAGTTTTCAACCTTAGGTCTAGTGGGGATAAACTCTTTATGGATGGAGGTGAATCCATACGTCGCAGGAAGTTTATACATTACTGATCAACCAGAACAAGAACATTTTAATAATTTACTTCAAATTCCATTTTACGTTGGAAAGGATGATATTAATCCAATTCTTGATGTAACTTTTGATGGAAGACATATCTTGAATGGCGATATAGTTTCTCCAAGTAGCGAAATATACATCACTCTGAAGGATGAGAATCCATTATTGATAATGGATAATGTCGCAGATACGGCTAGATTTGGAGTTTATTTAACAGGGCCAGATGGTGTTCAGAAAAAAATCCCTTTTATGGATGGATCGGGAAATGTTATTATGCAGTGGATTCCTGCTGATTTAACGAATAAACGATTTAAAATAATTTTCCCAGCTTCCTTTGCAGTAGACGGAAAGTATTCTTTACTGGTGCAAGGTTCGGATAGAAGTGGCAATTTGTCTGGAGATATTCAATATAAAATTTCATTTGAGATTATTCGTGAATCTTCCATCACCTATCTTATGAATTATCCAAATCCATTTAGTACTAGCACACGTTTTGTCTTTACATTGACAGGTACAGAAGTGCCTCAAGATATTATTATTCAAATTATGAACGTGACAGGGAAGGTTGTTCGTGAAATTACTGAATCCGAATTGGGTCAAATTTATATAGGCCGTAATATTTCTACCTATGATTGGAATGGAACAGATGAATTTGGTGATCCATTAGCAAATGGAGTCTATCTATACAGAGTAAAGTGCCGAATAGGTGGAGAAGATATCAAACATCGTGATTCTGGCGCTGATTCTCACTTCACGAAAGATTTCGGAAAAATGTATATTCTTCGCTAATCTACTAGGTAGGTAAATGTTATTCAATAGCTTTGATTTTTTCTTATTCTTACTGTGTGTTTTTGACATTTTTTGGCTTTTACCCAATAGCAAGAAAAAGTTGATGAATCAATTCAAAAAGAACTCTATTGTAAAATTGGAGAACTTCAAGTGCAAGTTGATTTCTTAAAAAAGGTTTTGGGGACCACGAAGTAGTAGCAGCGAAGCTAAATGAGTACTGATCAAAAACGCTCACTCATTACTCCTGGATTCGTTGATATGAGTGTTAATAAACAATGTGAGCTAAGTGATTTACAGAGAAGTAATTTTTATTTTAAACCAAAAGGTGAATCAGGATTGAATTTAATATGGATGGAACTCATTGATAAAAAATTTATTGAATGTCCATTTTATGGAGTTGAAAGAATGGCGAATTATCTAAATAAAGATTTAGGTCACAGAGTTGATGACAAGCGAATTAGAAGGCTTTATCACATAATGAGATTGCAAACCATTTATCCAAAGAAAAATCTTAGAAAGGCGAATAAAACTCATTATAAATATCCTTATTTACTTCGAAATATTTTAATCGAAAGACCAAATCAAGTATGGGTCGCCTCAAACACAATTACAGTAGAATGGTGTAGAGATATTGTGCAAGATGCTATTAACGAACACGGGTGTCCAGAGATATTAAATTCAGACCAAGGGTATCAATTTACAAGTCCTATCTTTATCACTTTATTAAAAAAGAACAATATACAAATATCAGTGGATGGGAAAGGAAGAGCTTTAGATACTATTTTTATTGAACGTTATTGGAGGTATTTAAAATATGAATAAATCTATCTAAATCCAGCCAATGGAGGTGTAGAATTGTAAAAAGGGATAAAGAAATATGTAGAGTTTTATAACAGTGATAGAAGACATGAATCTTTGGGATATGAAACACCAAATGTGTTTTTCTCACAGGATGAAAAAGTATCTTAAAATAAACTTAACTTTGAAGAAAAGTTGTCCAACATATGGGGAGTGTTATAGTTTTTATTAAATATGTTTTGAAGGTAATCTTTTGTATCGAATATAAATTCTCAAATAGTCTAATGCTAGTCGCAAAAAAATTGTCGATTTTATTTTTGACTTTTTCGCAAATCTTATATTTTTATTGATAATTCCTGAAGAAAAATTGTCTAAATATGATTTATTATAATTGTCAATTAGTCTTAAAAAAATTTCTAAATCAAAAAGCCATTTACTGGTGAATTCTTCTCTGAAAATTATTTCAGCAACATTACTTTTGAATATTTTACATCCACATTGAGTATCATCTATATTAATATTGTGCAGTTTTTTATTTATTATTTTCAAAATATTACTGATTAAATATCTTAAATATTTTCTTGAGTAATACTGTTTTTTATTCTTCATGTAATAGACAAAATCCAATTCTGGGTTTAAAATGGCAGTCTTATATAATTTATCAATATCGTCAGTAGAAATAGATAAATCAGCATCTAAAAAACCAATGTATGTGTTTCCTGCCTTATTATTGTCTAAAATATTTAAAACTCCAGATCTTACGGCATACGATTTACCCCTATTTTTTTTGTAACTTAAAAAGCTTATATTTTCAGAACTAAAACTTAATTTTTTTAAAATGTCTAATGTTTTATCACTACTACCATCGTCTACGAATAGTATTTTATACTCTTTATTTTGCTGACTAAATTGATAGAAATGATTAAAGTTTAACCTTTTCTCCTCATTATAACATGGAACAATAATAAAAAAATTAGTCATCTTTATTTTAAAAAAACATCTTTGTCAATTCCGTTTACACGACCTAAGTAATAAGAAGTATTAGTGAAATTTTCATTTATTTTATTTACCTCTTGACTTACTAATATTCCCGAATCTGGCAATGGATTAACAAGAATGTATTTGGATTTTTTGTTTTTTTGTGTAATTATGTAATCAATACGATTGTCAAAAGAAGTTGTAAATTTTTTAGACATAATATATTGCTTATTAGTGAAAATAAGTATTAAGATTGTTCCAATTGATGAGCAAATAATATGTAAAATTTTTCGGTCAATAATTTTATATAGGCCAAAAATAAATACCCAACTAAAGATAGAAATACAGATAAATAGAACAAATGGAAAAGAGGCTCTTGCTGGCCCAAGGTTACCAAATACTTTTATTAGTGGTAAATATGTACCGATTGAGAATATTAATAAAAGAAATACATTCACTTTTATGAGTTTTCTAAAATTAAATGAAACGTTTTTTATTTTATGCTTTATTCCATTTGCAATAAAAAATACCATACATAAAATACTTATGAAAATTATAATTCTTGGGGTATTGAATTTTAATTCATAATCAGAAAAAACAGAGTCAAAATATCTGATTGTTTGATCTTTAAAAGATTTTTTATCTAAATTAATTCTGTTGTTTATCCCGTTACCAAAAAATGAAATAATAGGTAAAATTATGACTGAACAAAAAGCAATTATACTTTTTTTAATTTGATCTCTATTATTAAGCTTAATAGAATATGATAAATAATAGATTAGTGATAAAGAAATAGTAATAGTTAAGTTTTCTAGAGTGCCACCAATTAGAAAAAAAACAAAAGCAATAATAATTTTCGAAAAAATTGAACTTTTATTCATAAATTCATAAATACCTATAAAAAGCAGAGGTATTGGTAATAAATAGGCAGTATTTGCTATTGTCCAAAACCATACTTCTTGAGCATGCAGGGTTGAAAAATACAATGTTGATATAAACATTATAGCTAGTAATAATGCACGACCAATATTTAATTTTATTTTAAGGAAAAATTCAGCAGAAATTCTAATAAGTCTTGTTGTTGAAAACAATAAAAAAGAATAAACAATTAAGTGATATATATAAAAAGCTTTATGAAGTTCTGTAAAGTTTTTTGAGAAAAGGCAAATAGTATTAAACGTAAGATAACTCACCCATCGTTTGTTGTATTTAAATTCGTAAATAGCATTAAACCAACCTTTATTCATGTATTTATAATAGAACCAAAGATCATCAGAGCAAGGTCTAACGAAGTATGCTGAAGTTATTAAAAAAAGCACAAATGATAGAGCGGAAATTATAATGAAAGTATATGTTAGTCGATTAAGTAATTTACTCATATATTTAAAATGTATTTTGATAAGAGGTAGATTTTAAATTCTCAAAATTAAAGATATACCCCTTCAATAAATCAGTTGGTATAATTCTCAATTGAACTTTCATCGATACTTATTTGATAATAATTTAGAAATCACTTTTGAGTTTCACTTTACAAATATAAAAAAAGTCCTTGATCAAATGACCAAGGACTTCTGCGATATAGAGTTTTAAAACTTTGTTTATTTTTTACTGCTTCAACAACTGCTTTGAACGCTTCGGGTGGTTCATAGCTAAATCAGCTAAAACTTTACGGTTTAATTCAATTCCACTTTTTTTTAAGTCACCGATGAATCTAGAATAACTTAATCCATGTTGACGAGTTCCCTCGTTAATACGAGCAATCCATAAAGAACGGAAATGTCTTTTCTTTTGTTTACGACCTTCGTAAGTATACATAGACATTCGATTTTATTGTTCAACAGTTATTTACTAAATACACGATGTTGCAAAACTTTATTTCTTAGTACGTGTTTTTAACATGATATTATAATTTGTACCTTTATAACTTGATTTTGCTTGGTAAATTATAACGTCCGCTGTATCAGTTTCAATTAATTTAAAGTTTCCCCCCATGTGTTCATTCTCATATTTGTTTGAATAATCATTTACAAATACAGGATTATTCTTATGAGCTTTGAAATTTTTTCCTCCATTTGTTGAGAGATAAACTCCAAGTTGGGCATCGCCAACATTTCCCGATTTATCAAGATACATTCTCTTTGTAACATAATGATGCCAAGCACCCATTTTGAATTTTTTTACTCCAGCAACCATTAATAATATACTATCTTTTCGGATTTCAATATAATTTGGCTCAGTACAATTCAACGAACTTCTCCATCCTTCATGCTGATCTAAAACAGGGTTATTACTAGAATTAGTCCAATGAATTAAATCTTTTGACATAGCCATCCCAATGCTTTCTCTGCCTTTTGAATTACGTCCGTCATAAAATAATATGAATCCATCTTTGTATTTTTTTACTTTTCCGTAAAAAACTGACTCATCGTTCCAACTACCTATTAGTCCGGGAGATAAAATAGGATTTTTTGAAACTTTGTAAGGGCCTAGCAAAGATGTTTCTGATGTTGCAATTCCAATATGCCTTCGACCATCAGAACTATATCCATCCAGGAAAAGATACCATTTATTCTTATATCGAACAATGTCAGAGGTATTTGGCGCTTGTTTGATTTTACCAGTTTTGTCTAAGCCAGCCCAGTTGCAATTCTTGAAATCAGAGACAGATAAAATGGGTGCACCTCCATTAGCAGCTTTCCAATTAATTAAATTGTCAGAAATAGCAGCGTAAATCTGTATTTTTGAGGTGTCACATTCATTAACTATTATTACCCACTTTCTTAGTAACTGATCATATATTACTGATGCAAAATTAATACTTTTACCCCTAAATTGGGGCCAAAATTCAGGGCTAATGATCGGCTTTTTTAGATAATTCTTAAAACCAGAAGGAGTAGTATTCCAAAAAACTATTCTGTCTTTTTTCTTAGGAAACCCAGTTCCTCTTCGTAGCTTTCCAAGATATATTTTACCTTTTTTAGAATCAACTTTAGTTATTTGTCTCAGATTTTCCACTCCCGCATCATGCAATGGTGTATTATTTCCCCAGCCTATTAACCAATTTTCAGAACTTACAGAATTTAGAAAAAAGTGATTCGGTATCTTTATAAATAAACTAGAGTCTTTGTATTCAAATTCTTGAACTACGATATAACTGCCTTCAATGTTATTATCTTGTTCATAATTTACAATCATGCTAGGTTCTGAGAGCATAAAATTAAAATTCTTCGTTTCAATTTTTTCGGAACATGAGATAGTGATTGTAAGTATGAAAATTAAAGCTATCTGTGTTTTTTTCATAATTTTTTGTAAGATTATTTTAGCTAATATCAATATTCAGCTTTGAACAGTCTCTATAAGTGATTAACTCTATTTTTTTTAAAATCATCTTCGCGTGTTAAAAGAAACGGCAACTAAAAATAGCTGTGTCATCAACCAATTTCAAAGGTCCACGCCATTCGTCTAATTTTGAAAAAATCAAATTATTTAAATCTTCCATTTTAAGAGGATAATAACTATGAACCATTTTAACCAACCGATCTAATCCAAAATAATTTTCAGTCAGATCTTCTAATTCAACTACTCCATCGGTGTATAATATTAAAGTAGTATTCGGTTTTAGTACAATTTCCCCCACATTTAAAAATGGTAATTCATCCATCATGCCTAAACCAATACTACCTAAATCAAGCATTTTTACATTTTTTCCATTCGTAATGAACGGATGATTATGTCCGGCATTAATATATTTTAATAAGCGAGTATCTGCATTGTAATGAGCTATAAAAAAGGTGATAAATTTTTCTCCTTTAGCGCTTCTCATAACTTTTTGATTGAGTTCTTTCATTAAAAATTCCATATCAAAACGTTGGTAATGAAAGATTGTTCGGATTGTTGCTTGAAAATTTGCCATTAATAATGCGGCGCTAATACCCTTTCCAGAAACGTCCGCCATACAAAGAATATATTCTTCATCTCCAAGTGGAATAAAATCATAATAATCTCCTCCAACCTCATGTCGTGGTTTGTATTTAGCAGAAATATCCATTCTTTTATTAGAAGGTAAGTCCGCAGGGAAAAGGAGCTTTTGCATTTCAGAAGCAACTTCTAGTTCTTTTTTCAAGCGTTCTTGCTTTATAGTTGCCTTGGCCATTCGTTTGTTTTCGATGGCAACTACAATGATGTTTACCAATGTTTGAATAAAACTCATATTGCTCATGGTTTCAGAAACTTTAAGCTTTTGATGCTCTAGTCCGGCAATGAGCAAATAGGCGAGAGGAACTTCCTTATGTAAAATCGGCACGACAATGTCAAACTCATTTAATATGATGGAGGGTGAAGATTCGATGACTGTAATATCTTTAAACCGAAAGAGGTCGCGCACTACATCGATATCTTTAATTTTCCCCCTAAAACCAACTTTTAGCATACAATTCCAATCATCTTGTTTGTTAAAAAGAATGAATTTATCGAATCCCAATTGTTCCTTTAAAATAAATTCAAAAATTCGACTTAATTGATCAACGGGTTGATTAGAATTAATAGCATTTGAAATCTCTAACAAAGAATTTAATTTAAAATCTTTTAGTATTATTTGATTTTCTAATTCTTTGACGAGTTTTTCGTTCATCTTTTCTAAGACAGGTTTTAATAAGATAAAAGTAAGTTGAATTGCCTTATTTTTTTGTGAAAAATGAGATACTTATACGCTATTAATTGTTGATAGCAATAAAGACTTTACACTATTATATTCTAGATAGTAGACTTTTTAAGATAAAATAAATAGTACTTCAAAAGAATATGGTTCATTGGATAAAATTTAGTCAATGTATGAAGCTTTAAAATCTGTAAATAATGAATCTTTACGTCTAAAACCAAATGTCTTAAAGTCTTTTGTTTACATTCTTTTGTCATAACCACAAATAGGGAGTATCTTTGTGGAATATTAATAAAAAACAGCATGACTTTTAGTGAATTGAATTTAAGTAAGCAGCTTTTAAAAGCTCTAAAGGATTTAGGTTTTGAAAATCCTACAACGATTCAAGAAAAAGCATTTTCAGTAATAATGTCGGGAAAAGATGTTGTTGGTTTAGCGCAAACTGGAACAGGTAAAACGTTAGCATTTCTTTTACCGATACTAAATTTATTAAAATATTCAAATCAAATAGAGCCTCGAGTTATCATTCTGGTGCCTACGCGTGAACTTGTGATTCAAGTTGTTGAAGAAGTGGAGAAACTGACGACTTACATGAGTGTTCGCGCTGGCGGTGTATACGGCGGTGCGAATATTAATACACAAAAAACCATGTTGATGCATGGGTTAGATATTCTCGTAGCAACACCAGGTAGAATGTTAGATTTATCATTGAGTGGAACTTTGAAGTTGAAAGCGATTCAGAAATTAGTCATTGACGAAATGGATGAAATGCTTAATTTAGGATTTCGTACGCAGTTGAAAAACATTTTAGAGCTGATGCCTGAAAAACGTCAAAATTTACTGTTTTCAGCTACGATGGAAAATGATGTTGATTTAATAATTGATAATTATTTCAATAATCCACAATTAATAGAAGCGGCAGCGCATGGAACGCCTTTAGAAAAAATTATTCAATCAGGGTACCCTGTTGCAAATTTTTACACGAAGGTTAATTTATTAATTCATTTATTTGAGAAAAACCCTGAGATGAGTAAAGTACTCGTTTTTACAGGAAGTAAAAGATTGGCCGATTTAGTGCATGAGATTATTTCTGAAAAATTTCCAGATCAGTTTGGGATTATTCATTCTAATAAATCTCAGAATTTTAGGTTTGGAGCGTTGAGACAATTTCAAGATGGCACAAATAGAGGATTAATTGCGACAGATTTGGTCTCTCGGGGACTTGACATTTCTGATGTTACGCATGTTATCAATTTTGATATGCCAGATGACTCATCGAATTATATACACAGAATTGGTAGGACAGGTCGTGCGGATAAAGATGGAATAGCAATTTCATTTATTACCAAAGCGGAGGAGAAGCTGCAATTAGAGATAGAAGAAATGATGAAAATGAAAATTCCTATGGTTTCATTTCCTGAAGAAGTTGAAATTTCAGATGTTTTAATCGAGCAAGAAAAACCAGTTATTCCAGGGGTTAATTATTCTCCAGAAGCAACAATTAAAGATTCTCGTGGTGCATTTCAAGAAAAGAAAAAGAAAAATACCAAGGTTAATTTGGGTGGTTCTTACAAGATTGAAATCAAGAAAAAGTACAAAAAACCAAAAACTAGAGGTCAGAAAAAATAAGTATCTGTACCTAAAGTGCAAAAGGATTTGCGCTTCACATGAATTTGCAATTCCGAGATTTGCAAACTACCTATATATTTATCAATAAGAGTGCCGCTTTACTAGGAATTTCTTTTGAGTATTTGTTTGTAAGCTCCATCCCACAAGTTAAGACGATTTTGTAAAGATTCAATTGTTGCAATTTCCGCTTCATCCCAAGAATTAGTATTTTCACCGCAAAGGTTGGATGTCATTTGTAAAGCAAGATGGCTATGATGCTCGCCGTCAACTTCAATATGTCTATCAAGGTAATATTTAAAAACAGAAACACTTTCAGGTACGTTTTTATAGATATCATTCACAATGGAGATAAACATTCCTGGAATCAAATCTTCTCGTCCAAATGTAAAAATGGCTGATTGCAAATGATCTTGCTGACTGTCGATAATTTTAAATGTAAAGTTAACAAAGTCTCGAGCTTCTTGTGGCGTCTCAGAAATAGTATATGCTGAATTAAAGTCACCCGTGTTTTTTAATTCAGCGATAAAATTATTAATTACCGAAGTATCAGCTCCAATTTGATTCATAGCATCCAGGTATAATTCGAAATGACTTTTTCGAATACCATTTAGATCAACGTCTGATTCTTCTCCCACAAAGATTTCGTTAATAAGATGTCTCGTATCAGCGGAGCCTTTTGGGAACCATGGCACTGTTGTGCAAGTGAGATTGTTTTGAAGTGTTTTTAATAAAGACATAAAGTCCCACACTGCAAATACGTGATATTGCATAAAAATCTTTAGATCCTCAATATCTTTAATAGCAGAATAAACCTTATGATTTATAATTTCTTGTCGCAAGGGTTCAATTCTCTTTCTTATTTTTTCTATTTTTTCTATCATTATCGTAGGTAAAAAATGTTTTTTCGATTCAATTAGAACTGGATCAAGCTCTTGATAATTTAGTCTGCCACGAGTTTAATTCTATTGATTAACGCTGTTAACAACTCTAATAGGAACAATTTCTATTTTCATGAACGGATAATAAGGTAAAGTTGATAATTTTGAATGCACATCATCCATATCCGCAGCCATTACCACCATAAAAATACCTGACATATCAAGTTTAATGAAATTATCTACGACCGTTACATTTCTCCCTCTAATTCATGTAGAATCTTCTGTTCTTCAGGGAGTAGTTTCATTCTTGTTTCGTTGTCCAATCCAAGTAGTTGGATATCCAGTATAAATTTCTTCATTTTTTTCGATTTTAATTTAACAGATCCATTATTTCAATTGTACGGTAAAGTTATATCTTTTCCTTCTTATGTCTGGTCTTTTTTTTTTGAATAATTTACCTAAATCAAGAGATTATATCCAACTTTTTAACAGTCAATATATTAGAAAAAAGGATTTTTATGATAAAAAAATCAGGTGCTAATTCGCCCCCATTTTTCTTACTAATTATGCTCCATGAATATTCATCAGATAATAATTGTAAAGCAGTTTGAAACTGATTTTCATTTGATTGACCTTCCATGAATTAATTTCCTTTACATTTCCAAAGAAAGCAATCCTGTTGAATTAATTCTTAAAATTAAAGTGTCATTGTTTGGATAAATTCCTTGCATTTTTAATTCCTTAATTTTTCCTTTTAAAAAGATACCTGTTTGAACTTCTGCATTCAATTGTTTTTCCACCAATTGCTTTAAGGTTGTGAGATGTGGTTTCAAATCAATTATTGAACTTGTGCGCAAAGCATCCGTAATTTTATCATTAAACAGCCATTTTGCCGATTTTAGTAGGGCGCTTTTTGTGTTTAGATCAAAAGATAAATCGGGAAAAGAGACAATTTGACTTTCTTGATTAAATGTAGGTGTTCCCAGTAAAAAAAGCGTGCCTTTTTTCGTTCCTGAAAATCCTATTTTTAAACTAACTTGCTGATTAGATGCCCCGAAAATTTCAATCGATTCGAAAATTACTTTTTTTCCTTTTAAGTCAATTTCTTTACCTTTTAGTTCGCTTGTCATTATTTTGGACAATGAATCGTATGTAGCTATGACATCAAGTGTAATATTGAAACCATTACTTTCTGGAACATCACTTAATTTAGGTAAAGCAATCGCCTTTGCATTTTGACTGTTTGTTGTTAATTTTGGATTAAGCGACAAAGATAAATCAGCTGTAGCAGTTTTACCCGTGAATTTTAAATTGTCAAAACCTATTTTAGTTGGATTTGCGTTGAAGAAACCATATTTACCAAGTGATATTGGTTCTGCTAAAATTTTCCACGCTTTTTCTGCTTCAGATTTTAGCTCTACACTGCCAATTTGTTTGTCAATATCATCTTCTAATCCTTTTAATACTTTGGTCACTTCTTTTTTTAATAGAGCAGTTGCATCATATTTAAAAATACTAATTTCACATGGATCTATTGTTTCAAATTTACGCAAGTTGGTAGTAGCTTTCAATTTAAAATCTGGTGTTAATTTAATTACTGTTGTGTACCCAACTGCTACTTTTCTCATGGGCTCTCCATTATTTCCGCAACTTACGTATAGCCTAGGTGTGATGCAATGAGGCTGAGCTGAAAATAAGTCAGTACACTTTGCACAGTAATTTATATTCAAAGAATATCGGCCGTCAATATCAAATAAAATTGAATTTCCAGATCCTGCGAATACAATAGGATCTCTTTGAAAAAAATACGAAAAACTAACATCTTCACAATTTTCTTCTTTACCCGTAAATTTTTTAGGAATCGATTTATCTGTATCCTTAAAATAGGGAGTTAAGTTTATCTTTATAGGCACAACGACTGTTGAAGCGGGTTGAATAATAAACGGGACTGTTTTTACAATTATTTCTGGGGCAGTTGGTTCTACCGCGCCACATGAGCATAAAATTAAGATAATTGAGCTATAGGAAAATAATTTCATAAAGTGTGATTTGAGGTGCAAATTTAGATACAAAAGATGAATGCCTTACAGCTAAAATACCTAATTACAGTATTATTTCTCAAAATCTATCGTCTTAATCTTAATTTAATTTAAAAGGGTAAACTAAATCAAACGTTGGAATAAATGCTTGAATTAATTGACCTGTTAACTGATTTTTAAAGGTGTAAAACCCTCTCATTCTTCCTAGTTCAGAAGTTAGTTCACAGCCACTTGTGTAGGAAAATGTTTCTCTTGGATTTAAAATAGGTTGTTCGCCAATCACTCCTTGTCCGCTAACAATACTAGCTTTGTTTAGGGAATCAAAAATGTACCAATCACGGTGCATTAATTGAAGTGAATTTTCATTATTATTTTCCATTTCAATATGGTAATTGAAAAAGAATCTATTTTCATTCACTTGAGATAAATCAGCTCTAAATTTTGTCGTGACTGTAATTTTTACTCCTTCAGTTGTGATAGTTTTCATACTTTTTTCTTTTTCACTCACTTCTAAAATAGTATTTTTTTTTTAATTCAAATGATTACAATTCTATTTTTTGAAGATAATTTACACTTATTTTATTAATACATTTATTTTCAGTTAGTTGTGAACTAACTAGTTTTCCTAATAAAATGCCAAAAAAACAAATTGATGGTCTTTTTTTGAAATTTTAATGCGCAATGGATAAAATAGTACTACAAAACAACTGTTTTTTTTGACTCAAATTGGGAGGCTTATAAAATTATTTACTTTTAATAGTTGAATGTACCACCCTAAAAAAGACAGGTTTTGGAAGAGTTATTTTTATTTTTTTAGGACAATTTGTATCATTATTTACTAACCACTTTTCTTAGAGATACTAAATGCAGTTTTAGCACTCTTGCCATGGTTGTGCATTCCAAAAAACGCGGGTCATGATGGTGAGAAGATAAGGCTGTTTTTAGTTCCTTTATTTTTTTTTCAGTGGAAAGCTCTTCTCTCTCAATGGTTTCAAATAAATCTTTCAGAATATACCTCGAATGTTTCAACCTTCTGGCAATTCTTGATCTTTCCTCAATTTGATACTGATTTATGGTCTGTGGGTTTAATAAATCAGTGACTAGTTTTACTAGTTTATTATTCTCCTTGTAAAATTGAGGTAAATATATTTTTTTATTTCCTTCATAACATTGTTGATCAAAATCAATCGCCCGGATTCTGTATTGAACATCATCAAAATCATGCGTTATTTCCACCACATAGTTGTACGATCTCATATCTCCTAATAATGTGTAAAAGCATCGCTCATTGAATTTGATAAATTCTTTTGCCAAACGTGTCTTGTTTGTTTTTGGATGCGTTAGTTCAGTGGATATAAAATCATCTCCTGGAATGCCGGAAATATGTTCTTCAATTAAGGTGTTTTCATCCACAAAATAATTTATTCGATTGGGTGACAAAATATCTTCTAATTCTAATCCCAGTATGCGAGAAATATCGGTTTTCTTCACATAAAAATAATCGTAATTATCATTGAAATTATTAATTATTTTAATTCGAAAAGGATTCGAATTTCCAAACAAACAAAAATCAACGCTGTCAACTCTCAAATGCTCAATGACAGAAATATCGCCATCTGTTTTTAATAATGAGTATACATAGCAAAGTCCTTTGTTTATTTGTTGAAAAATATCAGCAGGATACATCACTGCAATCCAAAGTGTTTTTCCTACGGGAAAAGATTCTGTATATTGAAGTAAATATTCGTAGGATAATGGCAACTCGACTTTCCTTCCATATTTCTTCAAATAATTATTGATATTTTCTGTAATAGGATAGCAATGCTTTTTTTGTGAAATAGAATTCATTGGACGTATTAAAAGTTTGTGTGTTTAAAAATACATATTATTACTCAAATAAACGGAAGATGAAAAGTTAAGTTTTGTGAATTGGACCTGTTTCGTAATCTCAAAATTTTCCGTACCTTTCCCCATATTAAACTTTACTATGATGAATAAAATCCTATTACTTTGGATCTTTCTTGGATCTTTTTATTCTAATTCTCAAGCGATCTTCTCAGGAAACACAAAAGCTGATTTACAAGTTCTAAAATCTGTTCTTTCTGAGAATAAAGGCGTTCCGAATGATTATTTAATGACGCAATTTCCAATTTATAAACTAAAAGGGGAATATTTTATTTCGGTACTTTGTAAAGTAACTCCGGCTTTTAATGCTGCGAATATGACGAAAAATGGAATTATTTTTGGATCGAAAATTAAGAATATCGTTTCTTTAAAATTACCCTTAAGTAACTTGGAGGCTTCTTTAAAAATACCTGAACTTTCATATTTAGAAATTGCTTCTAAAGTTAAGCAAGATCTTGATAAAGCGGTCAAAGATGTAAAAGCGGATTCCGTGCATTTAGGAATTGATTTACCGCATGGCTACACGGGTAAAAATGTATTAATTGGTATTACTGATTGGGGGTTTGATTATTCTCATCCTATGTTTTATGATACTGCCATGGTTGCATCGCGTGTTTTAGCAGCTTGGGATCAATATAAAACTTCTGGTCCAACTCCTGCTGGTTTTGCATATGGAACAGAATACGATACTCCCGCTGAATTAGATGCTGCTCAAGCAGATACTGCCAACATTTACAGTTATGCAACGCATGGTTCGCATGTGGCTGGTATTTCTGGTGGAGGCGGTGCAGGAACTGCTTATAGAGGAGTTGGCTATGATGCTCAATATTTATTTACTACATTTCTCGTGGATGATGCTTCTGTTTTGGACGCTTATTCTTGGATGTACCAAAAGTCAATTAGTGAAAGTAAACGTTTAGTAATCAACCAAAGTTGGGGATTATATTATATAGGAACGCTGGATGGAAATTCTCTTTTAAGTCAGGCGCTAAATAATTATTCAGATTTAGGGGTGGTTTTTTGTACTTCAGCTGGTAATAACGGGGCGGTAAATTTCCATATAAAAAAATCTTTTGCAAATGATACGATTAAATCTCGAGTTACTTTCAATCCTTATTCGGGCTATCCTACCATGTGGGGACAAAGTTTATCTATGTGGGGAGAAGTAGGGAATTCATTTTCTGCTGGTTTAAATGTTTTAAATGCATCGAACGTGTTATTAAATCAAACTCCTTATTTTTCAACTTCCTCCACTTCAACGTATATTGATACTTTTATGGTCACAGGTGTGGATACACTATTTTATACTATTTCTGCCGATGCTGCACATCCTTTAAATGGTCGTCCTCAAATGAGATTGCGTGTCAAATGTACTAATACAAGTTTGAAAATTGTAATGAAATCTACTGCCACATCAGGCACTGTTCATTATTGGAATATTGTTGAATTAATGAATGATGTAGGAAACTGGGGATTAGCATTTTCTTCGTTGGGCAGCGGATATGTGGCGGGTGATGCGAATTATGGAATTGGAGAACCAGCATGTGCAGAGAAAATAATTTCTGTTGCAGCGCATGCTTCAGAATATTATAACGCAAGTGGTACCACATTATCGGGAGGTGCAATTGCTAGTTTTTCCAGCCGTGGCCCAACCCTAGATGAACGAGTAAAACCGGATATATCTGCTCCAGGAGTTAATGTTGGTTCATCCATCAGTTCGTATACAGATAATAGTTATTCTTTATTGACTTCGGTGCCTTTTAATGGTAGAACATATCCTTTTGCGCGCTTTTCAGGAACATCCATGTCCGCGCCAATGACCACAGGGGTTGTTACACTTATTTTGGAAGCGAATCCTTATCTGACAGCAGCGCAGGTGAAACAAATAATCATTGAAACGGCGAGAACGGATAGTAAAACAGGTATTATACCAGTAGATGGCAGCTTTACGTGGGGATGGGGAAAACTCAATGCCTATGCTGCGGTCAAATTAGCTTTGATTACGCAAGGTTTAAGTGTAAATGAAGTAGCAAAATCTGTAGATCTTTCTATTTTTCCAAATCCGACAAATGAAAAGGTATTTATTTTCCATTCTGCTGCAAGTGAAATACAGCAAATTGAGTTGATTACGGTAGATGGAAAAAGAAGTATAGTAAATCAAGAAGGGGATGGGTCAATAAACGTTTCGTCGTTAAAATCTGGAATGTATTTTCTACGTTTGATAATTGATGGTAAGTCTGTTCAACTATCTTTTATTAAAGAATAAAAGGCTTTTTTCATCGTATTCATGGAACTTCAAAAACTTGAGAAAATAGATGTACTGAGAGTGCAACAAATTGCAAAATTAACGTGGCCTGATACTTTTAAAGAGATTCTTTCTACTGCTCAAATAGAATACATGCTTGACTGGATGTATAATCTAGAAACATTGAAGCAGCAGGTAGAGGAAGGTCAATTATTTTATATGTTGACACACAATGACATCGATATTGGGTTTATAGGGGTTCAAAATAATTTTCCACTAGCAGGTGAAACGAAATTACACAAGATTTATGTTCTTCCTTTATCGCAAGGACTAGGAGCCGGAAAAATATTGATGAATAAAGCAGAGCAAATAGCAATTGAAAATAAGTCAAATTATTTCGTTCTTAACGTAAATCGCTACAACAAAGCAACAGATTTTTATCTGAAATTGGGTTTTGAAATTACCTACGAAGAAAATATAGATATAGGTAATGGATTTCTCATGGAAGATTTTGTAATGAAAAAAAAGCTTACGTAAATAACCCTCAATCTCATTCAAAACCTCAAAATCAAACTCAACCTCACCCTCAACCTAATTCTCTCCCTTCACCTAAACCCCCTCAATGCAAAGTAATCGGATAAACAGTTCCACCAATAGTTACAGTTGCTTGATTATCGCAAGTTCCACCACCATAATTAAT
>CAMDAO010000014.1 GCA_945888595.1 Chryseobacterium gleum
CTTTTTTCGGTTATGTAGCAGGAAACTCTAATACAACAGGTTTTGTAAATACTGCAATTGGAGGAAATGCGCTTCGCAATAACACTACTGGCGAAGAAAATACAGCTATTGGAGGCCATGCTCTTTACAGTAACACAATTGGACAGCAAAACACAGTTGCGGGTGCTTTTGCGATGCAGTTCAATACCACTGGAAGCGTTAATACAGCTATCGGTCAGGGGGCTTTGAATTTGAACACTAGCGGGAGCTATAATAGCGCTTTGGGCTTTCAGACGCTCCTTTTCAATACTACAGGAACACATAATACGGCAAGTGGTTATTTATCAATGAATGAAAACACAACAGGGTCTCAAAATGCAGGCTACGGAAGTTATGCATTGAACAGCAATATTACAGGTTTTGAAAACACAGCAGTTGGTTATTTGGCGCTTACAAACACAACTATTTCAAGCGGAAATACTGCATTGGGTGCTAATGCAGGAGATTATTTAGTTGATAATGGCAGTAATAATACATTCTTAGGTTACAATGCATCAGCTTTGACTCCTGGCCTTAATAACACTACTACCCTAGGATATAATGCAAAAGTTTCCATTAACAATGCAATAGTAATAGGAGGCACCGCGGGCGATGCGGTAACCGTTGGTGTTGGAACTACTGCTCCACATTCACGTATGCAGGTAAATGGTTCATTTGCGACAACCATTGTTGGCACAAACAGTGCGTATACTTTGGGAATTGACGACCAAATAATACTGGTAAAAAACACTACAACCGTTACTCTGCCTTCTGCATTTGGGATAGCTGGAAGAATGTATACAATAAAAAGACTAGATCCCGGAAACATTTCAACTCTTGCTGCAATCGGGGCAGAAACCATTGACGGTCTCGCAACCCAAACCATAAATACTAATTATGCAGGAATTACGGTTGTAAGTGATGGCAATAATTGGGTAATTATTTCCAGGTTTTGAGAAATTTGTTTGACAAAGGGTAATCTATTAGTTTATAAGAAAGAAAATAAGTAATTAATAGTATCTTGGTGCACTCAGAACGAATTCAATTTGGGTTCTATTCGTATATGATAAAGTAAAAAAAATGAATTTTTAGATCCCACCTTAAACTTATTACGTATGAAATTATTACTACTCTCAAGTCTATGTTTTCTGAGCCCCATCATATTTGGACAAAATCAAATCATGTGGGACACAACATCTGATGTTTCCTCTTCCGCTTTCGGGTACAATTTCCCGAGAATAGTTAAGGACGGAGCAGGTGACCCAGTTATCTCATGGACATACAATAGTAACATGTACTTTGCCCGTTGGAATGGAGTTGGATTCACTACTCCTATCACTCTTAACACCTCCCCCATCTCTGGGGCAGGATGGATGGGGCCAGACATTGCTTCAAAAGGAGATACTATTTTTGCAGTGTATAAAGAAACGCCAGAAGCAGACACGAATAGTCATGTGTGGTGCGTAGGCTCATTTAACGGAGGGATAACATTTAATCCCCCTGTCAGAGTTGATTATATCGGCGATGATATTTGTCGATTTCCCACAGTCACAGTAGATGTTATGGGGAATCCCATCATTGGATTTATGAGGCTTGACGCTGGTTTTGGAAATGCTCGATGGGTCGTTTCGAGGTCTACTAACTTAGGGGTGTCTTTTTCCGCTGATGTTCTCGCTAGTGGATGGAGCAGTGTCACTTCAGAGGTATGCGATTGCTGTCCAAGTAAAATCGTTAGCGATGGCAATACAGTAGCTATGCCCTATCGAGATAACAACAGTAACATTCGAGACTCATGGGTAGGAATATCAACTGACGGTGGCGCTAACTTTAATGGTGGGATGGATGTAGACCAACAAGGATGGATGGTGATGTCTTGTCCTTCCACTGGTCCTGATGCCGTCATTATTGGTGATAATCTTTATACTACCTATATGAGTGGGGCGATTGGATCAGCAAGAGTATATTACAACATTTCCTCCATTTCTGCTTTAACGGGATCGATGGCCATTCCACTAGACCAAACATCTACGACAGTATTAACGTCTCAAAATTTCCCACGTATTGATAGCGACTTGAATTCTATGGCTTTTATATGGAAACAAGTTTCGGGTGGACAACAAGCGTTGGCCATACAATTTACGGAAGATATCACGACCGGAATAAATCCTCTTTTGGAGATTGTAGATATTAATAACGTTGGTGCAGTTGATGTAATGATGAATAACGGAACTATTTGGGTTGTTTGGGAAGATGCTTCTTCTGGAACAGTCAAATATAGAAGTGGAACTTATTCGCAATCTTTAGGCACTAAACCAAGCGATAATTTGCAATCCTATATAACGGTTCAACCCAATCCATCATCTGATGTATGGAAAATAAGCGGCATTTCTCAATCGCAGCGAACTCACTATGATTTATCAACGATTAGTGGTGAAATAATTGAGCGTAATTCAGTTTCTAATTTTGATAGTAAATTCAATTTGGAAGTAGATAATTCTGGGTTAAATTCTGGAATTTATTATTTAATCATTTCAGATGATTATTCCATTGAAACACTTAAATTGTAAAAAAAATAAGTATTTTTTTTACAGACTGCCTTAATGGGCTAGTAAAATACAAGAAGGAGAATAATATATTTACTATAATTTTTGCATGAAAAAACGAAGCATCATACTCTTCATAAAAACAGCTTCAATTATTTGTTGCTCGTTTCAATTGTTTTCTCAAACAGCAATTTTACCCGTTAATTCTTATGGTGTTTGGGATAGGTCAAATGCATTTGACATTGCTGTAAATACAAATTACAACTATTTGAAAGGTATAAGTGCTGATTTGAACTGGGAAGATCTTCAAATTTTGGACTCTATGCAATCTGACTGGTCCGAAATTCAGACCATTTTGCAAACGGCATACACCAATGACCAGATGATTAATATTAGCGTAGCAGTTGGACCAGACGCTCCTATCTGGGTATATGCTAATGGAGTTCCTGCTGTGCTCACGGATGACACCCAACATCCAGGTTGGACGCAATATCCTTATTATTTGGATGATGACTATAAAAGGTATTATTTCAAAATGATAGAGAATTTTGGTAATTTCTTGCGATCACAACCCCAAAATCTATTCGATCATATCGCTTATGTCCAAGTAAAAACAGGATGCACAGGAGATGAAGTTGCTTATAAAGGAAATGTGCTTAATTCTTCGGAGGATATTTCCGATAATCAATGGTTAGATTTTCGATTACAAGTCTTTGAGAAATATAGATCAACATTTAACACTGGGGATACCAATACCCAAATCAGTCTTCTTTTCAATAACATTGATCCGGTCGACGAACCAGCAGAATGGCAATGGGTATTGAATAATATTACGAATGGATTTGGAACAAAAGGAGGTGCATACGCAAGAGGACACCATCTTACTGACGAGCTCGATTTTAAAACTACTTGGACTCCTTATCTTGTAAATCCTCAAGGGTTGCATTTGTTTTCTGCAGCCGAAATGGATCAAACATGGACGAAGCCATTGTACCAAATTAATGTTCCTTTAGGATTTTATTGGGGCGCTTTTAGTGGGCTGAATACAGGTCTTTCCGTTTGGCTCGTTACCCAAAGTGCTTTGGAAGAAGCACAATCAAGACCAGAATTGCATGATGTTTTTAAGATGTTTAATAAATATTCCAAACAAATGTACCCGAGCACTGCAGATGCAGCATATACCATTTTTCATGAAGGATTAAATGCAGAAAATACTCTTAAATTTCCAACAAGTATTTACGGACTAGCCAATCGGTCAAATCAGGCTCGCTATCTTGCAATTTGTAATGCCTATACAAGTCGCGGTGCTCAAATGGATGATGTGTATGCGGCTACTCAGGGGCAAGTTTATCAACGTGATAGTCAAACAGGATATAATGATGCTGGATGGAATATCGAAGAAGGGAATTATGAAAGGTGGTTAACACAAATAAATCCGGATTCAACTTCAATTGGTCTTTTCAGAGTAAGAGGAGTTATTGATGCGAACTCATCAAAGTACGACCGTTTTGCACGTTCTTTTGAGAACAGTACGGGGAAAAATACCATGTACTTTAAATTCCATTCAGATGTGTTTAGCCATGCAACTCCCGATAGCTTGTCATTTAAAATTACTTGGCTCGATAAAACCCAAAATTCGACTTGGTCGCTAAAATACTATAATTTATCTGGTTTACAGACAGCATTAAATAGTACGGGTATAGGTGATAATCAATGGAAAACAACTAACGTAACCATATACAATCCAATTATCAACCAAAATGGAATTTTAGGCTCTGATTTTATGTTGGTGAATACAGATAGCATAGATGATATCTTCCATGGTGTTGAGGTAGATATTTCGCGAACAAGTATTTTAACTTCAATTAGTACTATTTCTGATAGCCCTGAAATGTTCATTTACCCCAATCCAACGCCGTCTAGTTTTTATTGGGATGAAAATATTGTATTAGATGAAATTAATGTTTATAATGCAAAAGGGCAAATCGTTTCAATCGTCAGTAAACCTAAAACCAATTCCTTTAGCTTATTAAGTTTTGAAAAAGGGATTTATTATATTGTTTTTCTAAAAGAGAAAAAAATAGTATTAACTAAGAAAGTATTGAAAGAATAGCATTATTTGTTTAAATTTAAACAAAGATAGCAGACAAACATGGAGAGAAGACATTTTATAAAACAAAGTACTTTACTTTCTATTGGTGGAATACTCATTCCTTCCCTATTTCTTTCATCTTGTAGAAAAGAAACCTTATTCGAAGATGTAAATTATGAGGGAAAAGTAATCATAATTGGAGCTGGCGCGGCAGGACTTTATGCCGGGTTTATTTTAAAATCCATGGGGATTGACTTTGAAATTTTGGAAGCAAGTGGGACAATTGGAGGGAGAATGGGTAAATTAACTGGCTTTGCAGATTACACGATTGATGCAGGCGCGCAATGGTTGCATGGGCAAAACAGCATTCTTGGTGACCTCGTAAAAGCAAAAAGTGTAAAAACGACTGTTGATGATGCTGGGATTTCGTATTGGTTTAATAATCAAATTGTTGATACACTTCCGCAAGATGCATTTATTTTTGAAGGAGAAAATCTTCCAGATATATCCTTTAAAGAGTATGCACATCAAAAAGGTTTGGGTAGCGAATATGATTACATTGTAGAAGGAATTGCAGGTGATCAAGGAGCTTCGGCTTCTCTCCTTTCAGCATATTGGAACAGCAAAGAGGAAGAAAATTGGGTGTCAGGAGATGAAGATTTTAAATTCGAAAAATCCTATTTTGATGTAATAGAAGAACATATTGCCCAGCCCATTCTAAGTAATATAAAATTGAATAGTCCGGTGAAAAGTATTAATTATTCAGCCGATAAAATAACTATACTGGCTATAAATAACAATACTTTTGTAGCCGACAAAGTGATTGTTGCGGTGCCAATTTCAATTTTAAAACTGAATGAAATAACTTTCACTCCCATTTTACCCGCTGAAAAAACAGAGGCTTTTTCAAAATTTGGCATGGGTGCAGGAATGAAAGTGTTTTTAAAGTTTACAACAAAATTTTACAAAGATGAATTATTTGGAGGAGCCATTTGTGCTGCCTACGCGGATGATACGATAGGCAAAATAACAACAGATAATGTTTTACTAGCTTTTGTAATGGGTGATCAAGCTTCTAACTTGCATTCACTGGGAAATGATGCGGCAATAACAAATGCGCTGCTTCAAGAACTGGATACGATCTACAATGGTCAAGCTTCGGTAGCATACATTTCATCAACGGTTTTTGATTATACAGATAAACCATATATCAAAGGTGCCTATTCATACAGTGCAATTGGAATGGGGAATGCGCGACAAATAGCCGCAGCAACCATCGACAAAAAACTCTACTTTGCAGGAGAAGCAATGAATACAAACGGACATCATCAAACCGTGCATGGAGCAGTTGAATCTGGCTACAAAGCCGTAATTAACATTTTAAGTGATGTGAAAAAATGAACTCAAAAATAGTATTCTACTTCTTTGCATCTCTTATATCCATCTATTCTTCAGCGCAAGAATGGAAAGCAGATGTGTCCTATAAATACATGTATTCAAATCAATTGGACAAGTCCATTCAAACATACAATTTTAGTCGTCCGCTCTTGACAGAAAAACAGCCACTACTAATGAATGGAATCAACACCTCAATTTCTTATATCTTCAAAAATGAGCGAAATTTGAAGCATGGACTAAACGTAAACTATGCTTATTTCCGGAGTTCAGCAGAAAATGAAAATTTCAATAATACATTTAATCTACATTTCTTAAATCTAGGCTACATCCTTCATTATGAAAACGCAGAAAAATGGAAAGGACTTTATTCTGACTTAATTATTTCTGCCACTTCTAGCGTTATTTTAAGAAAGATAAACGGAGAACCTTTTCTATATGATGAAACAAGATCAAAAGCATTTGGAATTGGTGGCGATGTCCAATTAAAGTTCGGAACGTATATTAACTTGAAAAATAAAAGTTACATATCCCCATTTATGTCTTTGTCATACACACCCTATTTATTTTCGCCAAACAATGAGGCGGTAATTAATCAAACAAAAGGACTTATAACGAACAATTGGACGTCTATAGTAAGCGGGCAGATAGGTTTAGCATTTCGTCTAAAACATCATGGAAATGATTGACAAAATTGTGGGATCTGCGATTAGAAGATGCAAGAAAATCGAAGTTTTGAAGTTAAATGATAGCATTTGAAAACATAATGGAAACAAAAAGGAATAGAATAGCAGATTTGGTGAATGAATTTACTTCACAGACTTTAGGTACAGAAATTCCAGAAGGACTTGCCTTTTCGACTTGTTTTCCACTTTCGATTTTTCTTGACATGCATCAAATTACTACTTCTATTTCTTGCGGTGAAGCCTCAAAAAACAGCAGTATAGTGACACACTGTTGGTTGACGCTCGATGATGAAGAATTGATAATAGATCCCACAATTCGACAATTCGACCCAACGATGGAATCAACCTATATGGGGAAATTAAGTGCGAATGCTATTACTAAACAATATGTTCCTTTAAAAACATCTTATCAAGATTGGTTCGCCAGTGTATATAACATATGGGCAGAGCCATTCATAGACAAACAGCCAAGAACTTTTAAAAGAGAACCTGCGTTTGAAGACAAAATGAATATGATAAATATTAAAACTGCCACTATACTGTATTCATATATTTTGAAAATAGCAGCCAAAAATGAATGTATGAGTTTACCGAAATGCGAACGCTATTTTTTACCTATATTTAAATTCTTGCAAGATAAATCTAAAACAGATAAAAAATACATGCTTACCTTGACAGAAAAAATGCCAAAAGACTTTCATCTTCTTTTTGCAAGAGCACTGCAGAACGCGTAAATAATTAATAAAATCTAACAAAAAGAACCTTTTATCCCTATTACTTTTTAGAAAAAAAGGTAAATTTGGATTAATTAGCATGAAAAATAAAATTGTTTTCACTTTTTTGATTTTAGCTTCTATTGGCTTGCTTGTGTTTGTTATTGCGAAACCGGCAGACTTTGAGCCTGCTCGTGCATTTTATTTCTGGGAGAATAATCGCACTTCGCTGACACCAAATGAAAGTGAAACTTTGAAAAATTTAAACATAAAAAAACTCTATGTAAAATTTTTTGAAGTAGAAAAAAATGAAGAGAGAGGTATAATTCCTGCAGCAAAATCGGAATTAAAAATCAACGATTCTCATTTCAAAAATCTTGCCATTGTTCCGACGGTGTATATTAGAAATAATGTATTCAAAAAAACATCAAAAGAGGAATTAAAAACACTAGCAAAAAACCTATATTCTCTCATAAAAAAGAGGTTTAAGGAGAATTTTTCACCCCTTCAAACTTCCTTTTTAGAAATTCAAATTGATTGCGACTGGACCGAGTCTACCAAAGAAAATTATTTTCTTTTCTTACAGTATTTAAACCAAGAAACACCCCAAATCATTTCTGCCACATTGCGGCTTTACGCCTATAAATTTCCCAATAAAATGGGAGTATTGCCTGTAGATAGAGCAATGTTAATGTGCTACAATCTATTGTCACCAAAAGATGCAGGCAACAGAAATTCTATTTTGGATTTAGTAGAATTACAGAAATATATAATTGGCGCAAAAAAATATCCTCTTCCTTTAGACGCAGCAATCCCCATTTATTCATCCGTGCATTTATATCAGAACGATAAATTTAAAGCCATGTTGAATGACGAAGATGCAAAATTTAAACAAAAAATTAAGCCAATAAAAGGTTTGTGGTTTTCCATGAAACAAGATACAGTAATCAATGGCATTTATATTCGAAAAGGAGACCGAATCAAATATGAAATGAATACCTCAAAAAAAATAAATAAAGCGATTGATATTATTAAATCAAATGTTATTTTTGATCGGACAACAACGATAGCAATCTATCATCTGCAAGAAGTTGAATTAAAACAATATCGATATGAAGAATTGGCTTCTTTTTATACTCATTTTCACTAGTAGCGTTTTAAACGTATCAGCTTGTGGATATTATCCCTATGGCGAAGAAGTTCGTTTCAATCTTCTTACGCCCCAATTTTTAGGACTAAGAGGAATGGACCAATTCTATTACTCATCTAACCTATTCTCTGAAAATGTTGTTGAAACATCTCAAAAAATTCGGGTTGAAAGTGATGAGAACATTGACCTCTGGTTTCACTATTTTAACGGAAAAATAGATAAAGAAACGATTTACGAAGCTGTTTATTCTTTGACAGAAAAAGAATTCAAAAACAAAAAGCATGCGAACAAAATGATTCAATTACTCAATCAACCTTTGTATGCAGACGAATATAATTATTTAATCTTTGCCAAAAAATGTGCGCCATTTAATGGAGATTATGCTGATCCATGGGAAATAAAGGCAAAAACAAACACCAACAAAAGAAAAGTTCAAATTAAAAAAGCGTTGAAGGCTGCCTATATTTGCAAAAACAAAGAACTACAACGTCGCTATGCCTATCTCGCAATTCGCATGTCTTTTTACAACAATGATGGGGTAAAAATCAATGATATTTATACTGCATTTTTCGAGAAGGTAGATTCTATGACTGCCATAGATTATTGGGTGCTACATTTTAAACTTCATTTTGAAGAATCTTCAGCACGCCGAAATGTCGATGTAGCGAGGGTTTTTGGCCATTCGTTAGAAAAACGTTTTGCTGTCCATTTTCGCTATGACACTGCTTTTAGTATTGAGCAGTCACTATCTAAGGCGGTAAATGATGATGAAAGAGCCGATTTGATGTTGCTGTACACTTCAAAAAAAGCAGATAGAGCCTTGGAATACATCCAATCTTTTAATACGTATGCACCAGATGATTCGCAATTGGAATTTTTGATTTTAAGAGAAGTAAACAAATTGGAAGACTGGGTATTAACACCACATTACACATTGTTTGAGCCTTCAATTTATGCAGATTCATACGATGCTTCTAATAAATTAATGCTACAAGAACGATTGAAAAGTGATAGAAAGTATGCAAAAGAAATAGCCGATTGGATGAATTCCATTGAGCATTCACCAGGACTGAGGAATGATTGGTGGTTGTCGATTAAAAATTATGTACGTTTCATCGCGAATGATAAAAAAGGACTCATACAAGACGTTTCAAAAAACATGTCTTTTGCTACAAAAAATGAAAAATTGACGCAATTTAATACAATGCTTTATTCGTTGGTTTTCTTCACGAGTAAAAGTAATTCAAATCTGATCAATGAAACCGTCCAAAATTCACTCGTAAGAGAATCAAAATTGCACAATAACCAATTTATGTTTGCCATTGGTAGAGAACTTGAATTTAAAGGAAATACAACAGATGCAGCGCTTATTTATTCTAAAATAAATAAATATTATACCGAGAATGAAGGAGAAAGGACTGCGAATTATAGTTATTGGAAAGCAGACAATTCCTATTCTACATTAAGTTCAGATTTTTTCTACGACTATTTCTACTACATGGATGCGCAATATATGCCGGAGCAAGTTTCCGCTGTAATTTCGAGCATAGAAAAAAGAAATGAATTGACCGAATTTGATCGTTGGAAATATGCCGAAATCAAGCAAGATCTCCCCAAAATATATGACCTATTAGGCACTAAATATGTGCGGCAAGATAAATTAGAATCTGCTTTAATTACCTTCGAAAAAGTAAATGATTCAATTTGGAAGTCGGACAATTTTCCCTATAAATTTTACTTAGGAGCAAATCCTTTCTACACAAATATGTTCAATGAGCACAAACCCACAGACGGAGATACAATAAAATATACGAAAGTGGATATTATTCGAAAACTCATTCTATATAAGGCAAAAATAGAAACAGAAACAGGCGATAAAAAAGCGTATTATAATTTCCAAGTGGCTAATTGTTATTTGAATATGAGCTATTTTGGCAATTCTTGGTTGATGCGCAGATATTATTGGTCCGGTTATTCAGGTAAAACAGGTTTAGAAGATGAAGAGGAATACCTGCAAGCTAACATAGCCAAAAAATATTACTTGCAAGCGGAGAAAGTAGCGACTAATGAAAAATTTGCAGCCCTTTCATTGCGAATGGCCGGAAGATGTGAGGATTATCGATTGATAAATCTTAAAAATAACGATGAATTTACTGAGAATAATCGAAATTCTTCACACAATGAAAACACCTATTTCGCGCAGTTAAAAAACAAATATCCAGCGCATTATGAACCTCTGATTAGTAATTGCTATTCATTCCAAGAATATTACAAAACACTTTCTCCCAAGTAAGAGCAAGGTCAATTATTTGTTGAATCTTATTCTTTTGTTAGGTTTTTTCTTACCACTTCAAATCATTACCTTTACACCAGATTTAAAAAATCAATGATAAAAGGAAAACAAAATATTCGAAATCTTACTTTCAGTGAACTCGCAATCTTTTTAGTAAAATTGGGGGAAAAATCATTTCGCGCAAAGCAAGTTTACGAATGGCTGTGGCAAAAAAATGCAACCACTTTTGATGACATGACGAATCTGGGTTTAGGGCTCAGACAAAACTTAGAAAAGACTTTTTTCATTGATAAAATAAAATTGGATGACCAGCAGATTAGTTCCGATAAAACAATAAAATGCGCTTTTTCTGTAGGTGCAGGAAAAGTCGTAGAAGGCGTTTTAATTCCCACTACATCTAGAACAACGGCATGTATTTCTTCCCAAGTTGGATGCTCGTTAGCATGTACGTTTTGTGCAACTGGTAAGCTAAAACTAATGCGTAATTTAACTGCAGGTGAGATTGTGGACCAAGTTGTTTATCTGAGAGATCAGGCCGAAAGTCGATACAATGCACAACTCACAAACATTGTGTATATGGGAATGGGCGAACCTTTATTAAATTATAAAAATGTGGTTCGTTCTTGTGAAATTTTAACTTCAAAAGAAGGTTTAGGCATGTCACCGCGAAGAATTACTGTTTCTACTGCTGGTATTGCTAAAATGATTAAACAGTTAGGAGACGATGAGGTGAAATTCAATCTTGCGCTTTCTCTGCATGCCGCCAATGACAAAAAGAGAAGTCAAATAATGGAAATAAATGACAGTAACGACCTCGCTACTTTGTCGGAGGCACTTATTTATTTTCATGAGAAAACAGGTACGCGGGTTACTTTCGAATACATCATTTTCAAGGATTTCAACGATAAATTAGAGGATGCTCAGGAACTCGCTGAATTTGCTAAATGTGTGCCATGTAAAATAAATATTATTGAATACAATCCTATTGATGAAGGTGGGTTTCAACAAGCTTCCATTGAGAGAGTTAACTCATTTGCAAAGTTTTTAGAGGATAGAAATCTAATCGTCCATGTGCGAAGAAGTCGCGGTAAAGACATCGATGCTGCTTGCGGTCAATTAGCAAATAAGAACAAGGCAATAGCTAATGAAGATCGCACAATGAAATAAAACATTTCACGCATTTTTTATTTATATTTGTACTGTATGATGACAGTAAAGGAAATAATGGCTCCAATAAATGCGGAAATGAACGAATTTGAAGCGCGTTTTCGTCAAAGTATGAAGTCAAAAGTTCCATTACTTGACAAAATAACACATTACGTTATCAAAAGAAAAGGGAAGCAAATGCGACCTATGTTTCTATTTCTTTCCGCAAAAATGTTGGGAGATATAAACGACAAAACGTATGATGCGGCTTCTTTGGTTGAACTTTTACATACCGCATCACTAGTTCATGATGATGTGGTAGATGATGCAAATGAGAGAAGAGGTTTCTTTTCCCTGAATGCCCTTTGGAAAAATAAAATAGCAGTACTGGTAGGGGATTTTATGTTATCAAAGGTGCTGCTGCTTTCAATAGAAAAAAATAATATTAGACTGTTGGGTATTGTTGCGCGCGCAGTGAGGGAAATGAGTGAAGGAGAATTGTTGCAAATAGAAAAAGCACGAAGATTAGATATCACCGAAGAAATATATTTTGATATTATACGTCAAAAGACAGCTTCTTTATTATCAACTGTTTGTGAATCAGCGGCAGTTTCAGTGGATAGGGAAGATCAAGCTGAAAATATGCGCTCTTTTGGTGAATTAGTAGGTTTAGCTTTTCAAATAAAAGATGATATTTTTGACTACGGTCCGCCAGGAAATATTGGAAAACCAACGGGCCTTGATATAAGAGAACGAAAAATGACGTTGCCAATTATTTACACCTTAAATATCTGCGATAAGTCAACGAAAAAGGAATTAATAAATATCGTCAAAAATCATAACGAAGAAACAAAATACGTAAAAAGAGCGGTCGAATTAGTAATTCAAAACGGCGGAATCGAATATGCACATAAACGAATGATCGAATTAAAAGATGAGGCATTAATCTGTTTAGAAAATATTCCAGAATCAGATGCAAAGCATGCTCTAATAGGCTTACTAGAATATACAACACAACGAGAAAAATAAATCAAAAATAGGAGATAAGCCAGGAGGGAAAACGTCACAAAGCTAGATGAATTTCAAGAGGGCTATTCATTAATTGGCCGGTAGCACGGTCCATCTGACATTGAAAAAAAATAAAATATATATGAAAATAATTGCTTTTTTTTGCTTGCTATTTTTGGCAGCTGCCTGCACTGAAGAACCAAAAGAAGAAATAAAAGAACTCGAAGAATCTGCTGAACAATTAGAGGAATATAAAAATGGGATTTATACAAAATATTATCCCGGTAAGAAAAAAATTCAAATTAGAGGGGCACAAGATCCAAATAAAGTTCGCGATGGAAAATGGGTTTTACTATCCCCGACAGGAAAGGAAATGTCAGTTACTTATTTTGAAAAAGGCCTACGAGAAGGATATTCCTTTGTAAAACATCCAACTGGAACAATGAATTATTATGGAGAATATTTGCATGATCAGCAAATTGGAATTTGGAAATACTATGATGATAAAGGTAATTTTTTACGCGAAGAAAATTACGGAACAGATGGAAAAATAATACAATAAATGGCTAAAATTCCTCCGCACATTATTGAAGATATTATGCAAACTTCTCGAATTGAGGAGGTGATAGGGGAATTTGTGAATTTGAAAAGAGCTGGGGCGAACTTAAAGGGATTAAGTCCATTTACAGATGAAAAATCTCCCTCTTTTGTTGTTTCTCCTGCCAAGCAAATATTTAAATGTTTTTCAACCGGGAAAGGAGGGACAGTAGTTACTTTTTTGATGGAAAAGGAGCACTTTTCGTATCCCGAAGCCCTTAGATGGTTAGCGGATAAATATTCCATTCAACTGCCTGAAGATGTGCCTGCGACTGCCGAAGAAATGGCCGCAAATACAGAAAGAGAAAGTTTGCATATTATCAATGAATTTGCGAAAGAATACTTCTCAAAGAACATGCAAGAGTCTGAAGAAGGGAAAGCAATCGGTTTATCTTATTTTGAAGAACGTGGATTTAGAGCTGACATCGTTCAAAAATTTCAACTTGGGTATTGTTCCAATAAAAGTGATGAATTCACAAAAGCCGCTTTATCAAAAGGGTATAAATTAGAATATTTAGAAAAAGTTGGATTAGTCAAATCAAAAGATGATCGACATTTTGATTTTTTTAGAGGTAGAGTCATGTTCCCTATTCACAGTGTTTCAGGTCGTACATTAGGATTTGGTGGCCGAACATTAATCACGGATAAAAAAATTGCAAAATACTTCAATTCTCCCGAAAGTATTATCTACAATAAAAGTGAAATATTATACGGACTGCACTTTGCAAAAGGAGATATCGTAAAATACGACAACTGTTTTCTTTGCGAAGGATATACCGATGTAATAAGCATGTATCAAGCTGGAATACAAAATGTTGTATCTTCCTCTGGGACATCTCTGACGAAAGATCAAATTAAATTAATTCGGCGGTATACGCACACGATTACCATTTTGTATGATGGCGATGCTCCTGGAATCAAGGCATCTTTCAGAGGAATTGATTTAATTTTAGAGGAAGGATTAAATGTAAAAGTGGTCTTATTTCCTGAGGGCGAAGATCCTGATTCTTTTTCAAAAAGTGTTAGTTCTAGTGTTTTAGAAGAATATATAAAAGATCACACGCAAGATTTCGTATCCTTTAAGACCGACATTCTGCTGAAGGATAGTCAAGGAGACCCGATTAAAAAAGCAGAATTGATTCGGGAAATCATTCATTCAGTTGGATTAATTCCGGATCAAATCACCCGTTCAGTGTATTCAAAAGATATTGCAAAGCGCTTTGAAATGAGCGAGGAAATTGTCACGAACGAACTTAATAAACTTCGAAAAGGGGTAATCGCCAAGCAGTTTAACGAGCCAGAAATAAGAGATTTACCTAGTGACATTCAGCATGTTGATCATTCGCAAGGAAGTAGAATTCCAGAAGTTGACCTTTTTGATTTCAATGAACGTGACTTGATCCGAAAAATGATCAAATATGGTCCATTTGCTATTGAAACGCAACAAATTACTGAAACAGGAGAAAAACAAAAAGTGGAAACAAGTGTTGTGGAGTTGATTTGTCATGAACTGCATAAAGATGAATTATTCTTTGAAAACCCATTGTACAATAGATTGCATCAAATTATGGTCGATGGATTGACGGATAATATTTTATATAAATCTAGCTTTTTCTTGAGGCACGAAGATCAAGAAATTGTTATGTTCGTCAGTGAAATTGAATCTGAAGAACATGAACTTAGTCCGCAATGGCTTTCAAAGCATCAGATTGAAACCAATACGGAATTGGATAAATTAAACGTGGCAATTATGGGCGCCATTTATTCCTTCAAAGCAGGTAAAATAAAGAAGCGCATTCTAGAAATTTCCAAAGAATTGGTGGAAATTGATAAAAACATAAATAACCCATATTTTGATGAAGAAAAATTTACAGATTTATTATCAGAGCAAATAGCTTTGACAAAAGTTGATATCATGCTATCTGAAAAACTCGGTAGAATAATACATTAAATAGTATGTTGAGAGAATCGTTATTTGAATTAGGACCATATAATTTTTGTTTTTGGAATATTATCTTCCTTGCGATCATCATTTTTGGAGCATCTTTATTAAGAAGATTAATTCATAAATTACTAAAAAGATTATTAAGTAATGCAAATATTAGAGTAGATGGACAAAAAATCACTTGGCTTCGATTGTTAAGTCAGGCCGTTTATGCTTTCGCTTTTTACGTTGCGGTTTTGTCTTTTCGGATTAATAATCAGAATGTCACTTTTACTGATTTTTTAGACTACAAATACAACATTACAAAAAAATTCAATTTTAGTTTCTACCATATATTAACAATTATTGCTATTTACTTTGGCGCCAAAATATTGGTGAATCTCACAAAACTCTATATTTCAAAAAAATTCAAAGAAAACAGCGACCTGAATTTAGGCTCTGAATACGTATATGTTCAGCTAGCAAAATATGTCATTTATATATTTTCATTTTTCGTATGTTTAAAAGCCCTAGAAATTGAAATAGCAATTCTTTTGACAGGTTCTGCAGCACTATTAGTCGGTGTCGGTTTAGGTCTTCAAGATGTCTTTAAAGATATGTTTTCAGGGATAATTTTATTATTTGAAGGAAATGTGAAAGTTGGCGATATTGTGGAGATGAGTAATTCTGGAATGACTGAACCTATCATTGCAAAAATTTTAAGAATAAATATTCGAACCACGCAAATTGAAACGCGTGAAGGAAATGTTTTAATTATTCCTAATAAGAAATTAACGCAAGAGCATGTTGAAAACTGGTCTCATGGTTCTAAGTTATCGCGGTTTAAGGTTTTTGTAAACATATCCTATGGCACAAACACTGAGCTTGTTAGCCGTTTGTTGACGCAAGCTGCGATGAGTCATCCAAAAGTTAAAAAATCCCAACCAGTCATCGTGCGTCTTGCCAATTTTGGTGAAAATGGAATGGAAATGGAACTATTATTTTGGGCTGATCAAAGTTGGGATATTAGTAATTACAAATCAGAAATAAGAATGGAAATCGATCGCTTGTTTAGAGAATATAAAATTGTTATTCCTTTTCAGCAGCGAGATATACATATTCTAAATAAAGAGGTGAAGTAATTTTAATTTACTTTTTTGTTGTAATTTGAGATTCTGGCCATTACAAATATTTATTTCTCCCAAATAATAAGTAATTTACCTCAAAAAGGTAGTCCAATTTTTGTCAATGTAATATGAATAAGATTCTTCAGAAATTAATCTACATCAATCCAAAAGTAACTTTTTGTACATTTGAATAGTATTTTCCAAACCAAAATATAGAGCGTCTGAAATCAATGCATGACCGATCGAAACCTCCACTAATTTAGGTATTTTAGATTTAAAAAATTTCAAATTTCGCAGACTTAAATCGTGGCCTGCATTTATTTCCATTCCTAATTCTGTGGCATAATTCGCTGCTTTCACATATTCTTGAATCGCCTTTTCAGGATTTTCCGGAAACTCATCTGCGAAGGGCCCAGTATATAATTCGATTCTATCCACTCCAGTTTTTGCAGCGTATTCGATATTTTGAAGGTTTGTGTCAATGAAAATCACACTTCTTACCCCCATTTCACGAAATTGTTGAACTAAATCAGTTAGTTGAATTTGATTCTTTTTAGTATCCCAACCAGCATTGGAAGTTAAAACATTTGGCGGGTCAGGAACCAACGTAGCTTGAGCAGGAACAATCGTGTTGATTAAATCCATAAAACGTTGATCAGGATATCCTTCAATATTAAATTCGGTTTTTACCACTTTTACTAAATCGTATACATCTTGTTGAGTAATATGACGCTGGTCTGGACGAGGATGAACGGTTATACCATCTGCCCCAAAACGTTCACAATCAATCGCCACTTGCACAACATTTGGAGTATCGCCTCCTCTTGCATTGCGAATTGTCGCTATTTTGTTAATGTTAACACTCAGCTTTGTCATTTTAATTATATTTTTTTGTGAATCAAAAGTACATACTTCGAAAGTAATTTACTAATTTGGCGACTACAATGAAAGCATTAGAATTAATATCAGATGAAATTCCTCCATTAACTCACACAGATACAGGTGAAAAGGCCTTGAGATGGATGGATGAATTTAAGGTTTCTCACTTACCAGTTTTGAAAAATGGTAATTTTGTAGGCGTTATTTCGGAATCTGACATCCTAGATAAATTAGATTTGGAAGAAACCTTGGATAAATTATTCGATCATCTACCTCGTCCTTATGCATTTGAAAATGCACATATTTATGAAGTTTTGGCAAAGATTTCTGAAGGAAAATTAAGCATACTTCCCGTTTTAGATGCACAAGAAAATTATTTAGGTTGTGCAAGTATTCATCATCTTATTACAGTAATTGCCAACACGGGTAGTATCAAAGAAAGTGGAGGAATTCTTGTCTTGGAAGTAAATACTGTCGATTATTCTATGGCTCAAATTGCACAAATCATTGAAGGTAATAATGCAAAAATTTTAAGCTCCTACATTATGTCTCCTTCTGATTCTAAAAAATTGGAAGTGACATTAAAAATTAATATGCTCGAATTGAGCAGTATAATTAGAACATTCGAAAGATATGATTACGTTATAAAAGCATCATTCCAAAAAAGTAGTGGTGATGAAGACGTACAATTTCGTTATGATTCATTAATGAATTATTTGAACTTCTAATCATGAAAGTGGCTATTTACGGTAAAAAAATAAATAAGCAAAATGCTCCTTATTTTGTTCAGTTTTTATCTATGCTAAAAAATTATGGGTGGAATGCTGTGCTTGAAAAAGAATTAAAAGAGCAATTAGTTAAAAAAGTTGGAATTAGTGATTCGTATGAAGTTTTCTCCACAAGGGCGGATTTAAAAACAGGTATTGATTTAGCTTTTAGTATCGGAGGTGATGGAACTTTTATAAAAACAGTTAGCTATATCCGAGATTCAGGAGTGCCAATTCTGGGTATTAACACCGGTCGATTAGGGTTTTTAGCGAATATTTCTATTGATAAACTTGACGAAACAATGGAGCTAGTTCGTCAAAAAAACTATGACTTCCAAAAACGTTCGCTCTTAAAGATAGAAACTGAAAGTAATATTTTCGGAGACGAGAATATTGTCTTAAACGAAGTTACTTTACATAAAAAAGATACAGCATCCATGATTACGGTGCATGCTTCTTTGGATGGGAATTATTTAAATTCATATTGGGCTGATGGACTAATTGTCGCTACACCTACCGGATCTACTGCTTATAATTTAAGTTGCGGAGGACCAATTGTAACGCCTGGTTGTCAAATACATTTATTAACGCCTATCGCACCCCATAATTTAAATGTGCGACCAATGGTAGTGCCAGATCATTTACCCATCAAATTAAGTGTTGAAGGAAGAGAAAGAAAATACCTTATCAGTTTAGATGGAAACTCAAAAAGTATTCCGCAAGGCGAAGAAGTAACGGTTAAGAAAGCAGAATTCATGATTAATGTTATTAAGTTTGAAGACAATAATTTCTTGGATACAATTCGTAATAAAATGTTGTGGGGACTGGATAAAAGGAACTAATTCTTTTATAAAGTTATTAAAATGATAATGAGATTGATATAACTACTTTTTGTTCACCTATTTTCACAAAAGATCAAAAAAAAATAATCAAACAATCTTTTTTTTTGCATACTAATTTCTCGAAAAAAAGTCTAGCGTAATCATAAAATCACTATCTTAGCCAAAATCTTTAAAGGGGTGCCTTTGAATGTTTATAAAAAACAAGCAAAAGCTGAGATTATACCCAATAAACATCATTCCAAAAAGTTTGATTGTTTATGAACCAGATCAGGATAATGCCTGCGTTGGGATTGGTAATGTTTTACAAAGAGTAGCAATTTCCCCTTTGTTGCTATCGGTTAAACGAAAAAGAAACTTCAAATGGAGATAACATTGAACGATGTTAAAAAACAAATAGCAATAGAAAGTTCACTTGCTGTTCTCGCTAATATCGAAATTGGTGAACATCAAAATGGTGTTGCAATTGCCGTGAATGGCGCTGTTGTTCCTAGGTTAGAATGGGAAACCTATTTCCTAAAACAAAATGATAACATCTTGATTATTAAAGCAACACAAGGAGGGTGAAGTGTAGGATTGACATGAGATAAATAGACGTTATATGCTTAGAAATTAGATAATAGACTTTAAATAAATAGTAAAATATCAAGAGGTTTGCACGTTGTGGCTGCTTCTGAAGAAATGACATTTAAAACAAATAAAACAGGTATGAAAAAAGAAGATAAATTACCGACAGAACATTCGATTAGTACAACGCCATTTCCAAATTCTAAAAAGGTATTTGTACAGGGTGAAATTCATGATATTCAAGTGGCTATGAGAGAAATTTCATTGGGCGACACAGAAAGAAATGGTAAACCCGTTGAAAAAAACGCTCCTGTTGTTGTATATGACACAAGTGGTCCTTACACAGATGTAAACACGAAGATTGATATCAAACTCGGTTTGCCGAAATTACGTCAACAATGGATTTTAGACCGAGGAGATATTGAACAATTGGAGGAGATTTCTTCTGAATATGGACAAAAAAGATTGAATGATGCCTCCTTAGATCATTTAAGATTTGAGCATTTAAAAAAGCCTTTACGTGCAAAGAAAGGGCATAACGTGAGCCAAATGCATTATGCTAAAAAAGGGATTATCACGGCAGAAATGGAATACATTGCCATTCGTGAAAATCAAATGATTGACAAAATGAACTCTATTGGGCATCAACATCCTGGTAATAGTTTCAATGCCAATATTCCTGCTTCGTACATTACACCCGAATTTGTTAGAGATGAGGTAGCGATGGGCAGAGCAATTATTCCTAACAACATCAATCACCCAGAAAGTGAACCGATGATTATTGGAAGAAATTTCTTGGTAAAAATAAACGCTAATATTGGAAATTCAGCTGTTTCCTCAAGTATAGAAGAAGAAGTGGAAAAAGCAGTGTGGGCTTGTCGTTGGGGTGCTGATAATATTATGGATTTATCTACTGGTAAAAATATTCATGAAACACGTGAATGGATTCTACGTAATTCTCCTGTTCCAATCGGTACTGTTCCAATTTATCAAGCATTAGAAAAAGTGCATGGGAAAGCAGAAAACTTAACATGGGAAATTTTCAGAGATACATTGATTGAACAAGCTGAGCAAGGTGTAGATTATTTCACCATTCATGCAGGTGTTTTATTGCGTTATGTTCCTTTGACCGCTAAACGGGTAACGGGAATTGTTTCTCGTGGTGGTTCTATCATGGCTAAATGGTGTTTAGCTCATCACAAAGAAAATTTCTTGTACACGCATTTTGAAGAGATTTGTGAAATTATGAAAGCGTACGATGTTGCTTTTTCTTTAGGAGATGGCCTTCGTCCAGGTTGTATAGCAGATGCAAATGATGCCGCTCAATTCGGGGAATTAGAAACGCTGGGTGAGTTAACGAAAATTGCTTGGAAACATGAAGTTCAGACAATGATCGAAGGTCCTGGACACGTTCCTATGCATTTGATAAAAGCAAATATGGACAAACAATTACAAGAATGTCATGAAGCTCCTTTTTATACTTTAGGTCCATTAACCACAGATATCGCACCGGGATATGACCACATTACTTCTGGAATTGGAGCAGCAATGATCGGATGGTTTGGTTGTGCTATGTTATGTTATGTTACGCCAAAAGAACATTTAGGCCTTCCCAATAAAAAAGATGTAAAAGATGGTGTTATCACGTATAAAATTGCTGCCCATGCTGCCGATTTAGCAAAAGGTTTCCCAGGTGCGCAAGTGAGAGATAATGCCTTAAGTAAAGCGCGTTTTGAATTTCGTTGGAACGATCAATTCAATCTTGCTTTGGATCCAGATACAGCCAGAGAATTTCACGATGAAACGTTACCGGCAGAAGGGGCTAAAATTGCCCATTTTTGTTCGATGTGTGGGCCAAATTTCTGCTCGATGAAAATTACGGAAGAAGTGAGAGAGTACGCAGAAAAACATGGTGTTATTACCGATGATGCCTTTGAAGAAGGTATGAAAGAAAAAGCAAGTGAGTTTTTAAATTCAGGTTCTGAAATTTATTCGTAAACACGATGAAATTAATAGTGATTTCATGTCCAACCGCTGTGAAAAAAGAAGCGAGTCTCATCAATGATTTATTTGATGCAGGTTTGTCGGTTTTTCATTTGCGTAAACCCAATTCAACAGGACTTGAAATTGCTACGATTCTAAAAGATATTAAACCCCAATACTTCTCACGAATTACATTGCATCAGCATCATCAATTAGCAGGAAATTATTCAATAAAACGACTTCATTTTCCAGAAAATGAAAGGTTGCGGACATCAGATTTAAAAGTAGAGGGATTAATAGCGAATGGCTTTATAGTATCGACTTCCATTCATACACAAGTGGACTATGAACATCTTAATAATCACTTTAATTATTCATTTATTGGCCCTGTTTTCGATAGTTTATCCAAAAAAGAGTATGCGGCAAGTAAAGAAGTATTTAAACAAGTAGAAAATAAGAACGTAAAGAGAATTGCCCTGGGAGGAATTTGTTATGAAAATCTCCAAAAAGTGGCAGAAATGAATTTTGATGGAGCAGCAATCTTAGGGGCAATTTGGAATCAACCGAGCGATGCAATCAAAAATTTTCAAAAAATAAAAGAGGTGCAAGAACAAATCATTCAACTAGAATCACAAAATGTATAGTAAAATTCAATACATATCGCAAGGAGCAAAAAGTGAGGACCAAGTTGACGCTATAAGTTCGGTTTTAGATGGCGGGTGTACGTGGATTCAGCTAAGATTCAAAAATACGTCAGCAGCTGTTTTTTTACAAACCGCTCTAAAAGTGAAAGCACTTTGCGAACAATACAACGCTACTTTGATTATTAATGATAATGTGGAATTAGCCAAAGAAATAGATGCTTGTGGAGTTCATTTAGGGTTAACCGATACCTCAATTGAAAACGCACGAAAAATACTAGGTGAAACTAAAATTATTGGAGGAACGGCAAATACAGCAGAGCATGTTTTTCAAAGAATAGAAGAAAAATGCAATTATATAGGTCTCGGTCCCTTCCGTTTTACTTCAACAAAAGAAAAATTGAGTCCCATTTTAGGAATTGAAGGATACCAACATGTCATGAATTCATTAAAATCAAAGGGAATAGAAATCCCAATTTTTGCCATTGGTGGAATCAAAGTAGAGGATGTAAATGACATCTTAAAAACGGGCATATATGGTGTAGCCCTCTCTGGGACGTTAACCCATATCAAAAATCCGAAAGAAATAATAACGCAACTTAACAAGAATATATATGCAAGCGCTTAATATTGCAGGACAAGAATTTACCTCTAGGCTCTTTCTAGGAACCGGAAAATTTGGGTCTTCACAACAAATGGAAGAAGCAATTATCGCTTCTGGATCAGAATTAGTAACGGTTGCGTTGAAACGAGTTGACTTAGAAACTGACACCGATTCAATTTTATCACATTTACAGCATCCGCATATTCATCTTTTACCCAATACCTCTGGGGCAAGAAGTGCAAAAGAAGCTGTTTTTGCTGCTCAATTGGCGCGAGAAGCATTAGAAACCAATTGGCTAAAACTAGAAATTCACCCCGACCCTCGTTATTTAATGCCAGATGCTATTGAGACATTGAGGGCAACAGAAGAATTAGCAAAGTTGGGATTCATTATTTTACCATACATTCATGCTGATCCTGTTCTGTGTAAAAGATTGGAAGATGCAGGAACTGCTGCCGTTATGCCTTTAGGGTCTCCAATTGGCAGTAATAAAGGATTAAGAACGATCGATTTCTTAGAAATAATTATTGAGCAAAGTAAAGTTCCTGTGATTATCGACGCTGGAATTGGAGCTCCCTCTGATGCTGCAAAAGCAATGGAAATTGGAGCCGATGCCGTGTTGGTTAATACCGCAATAGCCGTAGCGGGTAATCCTGTTGAGATGGCATTTGCTTTTAGATTAGCTGTACAATCGGGAAGAATGGCCTATGAAGCGAAATTAGGAAATCGATTTAATCAAGCCATAGCGTCAAGTCCATTAACCGCATTTTTAGGAGAATAAATATGACCTTTACAACGATTTTCGAAGCGCAAGATTGGGAAGAAACTAAAAGCTCAATTTATTCAAAAACTGCAAAAGATGTAGAACAAGCCCTTTGTTCAAGTAAAAAAACGCTCGAAGATTTTAAAGCGATGATTTCTCCTGCCGCTGTTCCGTATTTGGAAAAAATGGCGCAAATGAGTAGCGAATTAACAAAAAAGAGATTTGGAAAAACCATACAGATGTATGCGCCAATGTACCTTAGCAATGAATGCAATAATATCTGCACCTATTGTGGTTTTAGCTTTGACAATAAAGTTTTACGTAAAACTCTTACCGATAAAGAAATTATACAAGAAGTTGAAGCAATCAAACAGCACCAATTCAATCATATTCTCTTAGTAACAGGAGAAGCAAATCGAACCGTTCATGTTGATTATTTTGTAAATGCGTGTGAATTAGTAAGACCTTATTTCGCCAATATTTCAATTGAAGTTCAACCGCTAGAAATGGAAGAATATAAAACGATGCACGATGCAGGAGTATATTCTGTCTTAATTTATCAAGAAACGTATCACGAAGAAGTGTACAAGAAATATCATCCAAAAGGGAAAAAATCTAACTTTCAATACCGTTTAGAGACACCAGAAAGAGTTGGTGATGCCGAAATTCATAAAATTGGATTAGGTGTTTTACTTGGATTGGAAGATTGGAGAACAGAATCATTTTTTTGTGCCATGCATTTAGAATTTCTTGAAAATAAATATTGGCAATCAAAATTTTCTATCTCTTTTCCACGTTTACGTCCTGCTGAAGGAAGTATCGAGCCGAATGTTATTGTGACGGATAAAGAATTAGCACAACTTATTTTTGCCTATCGTATTTTCAATGAAAACGTTGAACTTTCTCTTTCAACCCGTGAATCAGAAAGTTTTAGAAATAATATCTTACCATTAGGAATTACTAGCATGAGCGCTGGTTCAAAAACAAATCCTGGAGGATATTCAGTTGCTCCTGAATCACTAGAGCAGTTTGAAATTAGTGATGAACGAAGTGCTGAAGAAATCGCTGAACTTATTCGCAATTCTGGTTACGAGCCGGTTTGGAAAGATTGGGATAATTCACTAGCCCAAAATAAATAAAGTATTTGCTTCGAAAGAAAATAAGTGATCAATGCGCTGTACGTGCTAATCTAGTTCTGTTTTTTTATTTAGTTGATAACTTATCGCGTATTTATCAAAAAAAAAATGTATTTTTTCATTTTATAAATGGATAATACAGAAAATTATTTCTATATTGTCAGTGCTAAAACAAAAACTTATGAAGATCTATACAAAGATGCCCTTGCTCATACTGTGTCTATTCTTTTTTACACAATTTTCTTTTTCACAGCTTGACTCAATGAATTGGGTGCAAATGATGAAGGACCCTTCTTCAAATTTCTATGATGTTCAAACGGCATTTAATGCATATTGGAATGGAAGAACAATTGAAAAAGGAAAGGGATACAAACAATTCAAAAGATGGGAAGCATACATGGAGCCAAGGGTTTATCCTTCAGGGGACATGAAAATCCCTTCACAAACCTATACTCAATTTAAAGAATGGGAAGATACGCACCCCGCTTCTCCAACAACAAAAGCATCAGGTGGAGTATGGAGTTCTATGGGGCCATTAGGCGTTTCATCAGGAGGAGGTGCCGGCAGATTGAACTTTGTGCGATTTGACCCAACGAATACTAATATTATTTATGTAGGAGCCCCAGATGGAGGGCTTTGGAAATCCACAAATGCTGGATCTACTTGGTCGACGAATACCGACCAACTTTCTGTCATTGGATGTTCAGATATTGCAATAGACCCAACCAATACATCAATCATGTACATGGCAACGGGAGATGGAGATGCTGGAGACAGTTATAGCATTGGCATAATGAAATCGATAGATGGCGGTTTAACTTGGAATACGACGGGATTGTCTTGGGCAGTGACACAGGGTAGATTGATTTCAAAACTATTGATACATCCTACAACTCCTTCCATTTTATTGGCTGCTACTAGCGCTGGGATATACAGAACAACGAATTCTGGCGCTACATGGACGCTCGTTCAATCGACCAATCGATTTTATGATATGGAATTTAAACCAGGAGATCCAAACACGGTTTATGCTTCTGGAACTGTAATTTATAAATCCACAAATAATGGTGTCAATTGGACTCAAGTAACAAGTGGTGTTCCAAGCTCAGGAGTTGAAAGAATGGCATTGGGTGTAAGTGCTGCAAATTCTGCCTACGTCTATATTTTGGCTGGAAGATCATCTGATCAAGGATTATTAGGGATTTATAAGTCAACGGACAGCGGAACCACTTTCACAACAACCAAAGGACCTACTAGTCCCAATTTATTAGGTTGGAATTCAAATGGAGGAGATACTGGTGGTCAGGCTTTTTACGATTTGGCCCTTGCTGTTTCTCCTACCAATGTTAATCTTTTACTTGTAGGAGGAGTTAATATCTGGAAATCTGCCGATGGCGGAACTACATGGACGCTTAATGCGCAATGGACAGGATCAGGTGCACCTTATGTTCACGCAGATCAGCACGATATTATTTTTTTTCCAGGAAGTTCGACCACTTATTTTTCAGCGTGTGATGGTGGTCTATTTAAAACGACTAATACAGGAACGAGCTGGACAGATATCAGCGGAAATTTAGCGATCGCTCAGCAATATAGAGTAGGTCTTTCAGCTAGCTCAGAAGGCACAATTATTTCCGGACATCAAGACAACGGAATAAATAAATTATCTGCGTCAAATTGGTCACAAATTAAAGGAGGCGATGGAATGGATTGCATGATTGATCGCACTAGTAACTCAATCATGTATGGCGCATATGTATATGGAGATTATGCTAGATCTTCGAATGGAGGTAGTACTTGGACAACTATCAATTCAGGTCTCCCGACAGGTTCTTCCAGTGCAGACTGGCTAAGTGTTTGGCATCAAGATCCCGTTTCTTCCACCACTTTATACGCAGGAGGACGAACTGCTTTGTACAAAACAACGAATTCTGGAAGTTCATGGGCTTCAACTGGAACTCCTTCAGGATCTGGAACTATAATTGAATTTGCTATTGCACCAAGTAATAATCAAATCATTTATTCTGTCAAAGTAAATGCTATTAGTAAGTCGATCAATGGGGGGGTTGCTTGGACCAATGTTACAGGAACAATCCCTACAAGTTCTGCATTTACGAATGTTTCTATTCATAATACAAATCCTCTTATCGCTTGGATAACCATTTCTGGCTATAATTCTGCTAATAAAGTCTTTAAAACCATTGATGGCGGGGCTACTTGGACGAATATTTCTGCAGGTTTACCAAATGTACCTTGCAATACGATAGTCTTTCAAAATGGATCTACCAATGATCCTGTTTATGTTGGTACGGATGTCGGCGTTTATTTTAGAGACAATACAGCCGGGTCTTGGGTAAGTTTCTTTGATGGATTACCGAAAGTTTCTGTTCGAGATTTAGAAATATATTACCCAACTTCAAAAATTAGAGCTGCAACTTATGGCAGAGGAACATGGGAAAATGCGCTGTTAACAGTTGGATCATTCCCTCCTGCTGCAGAATTCACTGGTCCACAAAATCTTTGCTCAGGATTGACGGCAACATTTACAGACGCTTCAGCATTTGTTCCCACTTCTTGGAGTTGGTCCATTACACCCGGAACAGCAGGGGTAGCTTGGAGTTATGCTGGAGGCACAAGCACATCTTCCCAAAATATCCAAGTGCAATTCAATACTGCTGGAAGTTACACTATTGTGCTAACAGCGACCAACGCGAATGGTTCAAATGCGAATACCAAAACAAATTATATTACAATAAGTGGAGGTAGCAGTTTTCCGTTACCTTTTTCTGAAGGTTTCACTAGCACCACATTCCCGGCAACAAACTGGTCTATTGTCAACTCTAATGCTTCATTGTCGTGGGCAAGATCTGCATCAGTTGGATATGCCCCTACCGCTGGAAACTCATGCTTTTTTAATAATTTTTCAATAGATGATTCCGGAAACAATGATGAATTAAGGCTCCCTAAAACTACACTTGCAGGTTTTTCTTCGGCACAAATAAAATTTGATGTGGCGTATGCGCCATATAGTACTGTCAATTATGACGGTTTAGAGGTCTTCATCTCGACCGATTGTGGTGGAACATTCACAACCATTTACTCTAAAAGCAATACAACCTTAGCCACAGCGCCTGCAACCACAGCAATATTTGCGCCAACAACAGCGCAATGGAGAACTGAAACAGTAAATTTAAGCGCCTATTTAGGCCAAACCAATGTAATTATTGGCTTCCGAAATATCGCTGGCTACGGAAATAACTTGTATTTGGATAATATTAATTTAACGGGGGTGGCAACTGCTGCTGCGCCTGTTGCTAGTTACACAGCAGGGACAACAACCATTTGTGCAGGCAGCTCTGTGAGTTTCACTAACACTTCTACGAATTCACCGACAACAAATGCTTGGACATTCACCGGAGGAACGCCGGCAACTTCTACGGCGACAAATCCAACCATAACCTATAATACGGCTGGAGTATATGCCGTTTCATTAACAGCAACGAATGCAACAGGTACAAACACTTCCACATCACCTGCCTATATTACCGTTGTTGCAAATCCTGCAACACCAACAATAACAGCGAGTGGTCCGATTTCATTTTGTCAAGGTGGAGCCGTGACGTTAACTTCTTCTGCTTCTTCAGGCAATACGTGGTCTAATAGCGCTTCAACACAATCAATAAATATTTCCACTGCTGGAACGTATTCTGTCACCGTACTGAATAGTTCATGCTCTGCTACTTCTGCTTCAGTTCTTGTAACGGTAAATCCTTTGCCAGTGGTTTCGATAAATACATTTCCAACACAGTGTATAAATTGGGCGCCAACAACTTTGACGGGGTCAACACCAAGTGGAGGTACTTACTCAGGAATTGGAGTGTCTACCAATACTTTTTCGCCAAGTATAGCAGGAGTAGGATCACATTATATATATTATTCATATACTAACAGTAATTCTTGTACATCATTAGCCTCAACTACGATTCTTGTTGATGCTTGCGCTGGAATGAATGAAATTACAAATACATCCTTTGAAATATATCCAAATCCAAGTAGTGGTGAGATTAACATTAATAAGAAAAATCAACAGATAGAGCTTATAAATATTGTTGATGAAACGGGAAGAATAGTGAAAGTCATACATCCAAAAAATGAAACTCAAATAGAATCATTTTCATTAAATGACTTGTCAAATGGTATTTATAAGCTGATTATAAGCTGTGCGAATACTCAAAAAATAATAAAAATCACCCTGATAAGATAATTTACATACAAACTTATTTCTAAAGGATGTTTATTTATTTAAGCATCCTTTTTTTTGTCTAGAACATTCAATTCAAGGAATCGTGGGCTTACAGTTTTATTATATTTTTTCGTGTACTTCCTTTACTATTTCTATTTAGGCACATATTTTGTTTACACGAAAAAGTCAAAATTTGTTAATGATTAACTACTTGGTATTGACGATTAAATTATATTATCTATTTTTACTGCATTAAATAAAAAACTATGAAAAAAATTTTTTTAAAAACATTCACGTATTCGCTCGTATTCGTTAGTATTTGTTTTACTTCTTTCAGTCAGAAAAATTCAAAAGGGGAGAAATTAGTACCTGGAATTTATGCTGAATTCAACACCAATAAAGGGATTATTATTTGCCAATTAGAATACATTAAAACTCCAATGACAGTCGCTAATTTTGTAGGTTTAGCAGAAGGTCAATTTACTGCCTTAGGAAATATCTATGATAAGCCATTTTACAATGGTTTAAAATTTCACCGAGTAATCAAAAGTTTCATGATTCAAGGTGGAGATCCAGATGGGAATGGTTCAGGAGGACCAAAACATAAATTTTACGATGAAATAAATCCAGACCTGAAACACATTGGTCCTGGAATTTTATCAATGGCAAATTCTGGACCTGCTACAAATGGAAGTCAATTTTTTATAACGCATCTTGCAACTCCTCACTTAGATGGAAAACATACTGTTTTTGGTCATGTGGTAGATGGTATGGATGTTGTAAATCTAATCGAGCAAGATGATGTAATGACAACCGTAACGATTATTCGTATTGGAAAAGAAGCGAAGGATTGGAATTCAACCAAAGCATTTGAAGAAAATTACACTAAAATTAAAGTGGAAGCAGAAAAACTCGCTGAATTCACAAAAGTAGAAGAAGCTAAAAAAGCACAACAATATTCTAAGGTTGCCGCGATGACAGAGGATGAATACAAAATCTTTATGTATAACGAAGTTCTTAAAAACTTCCCTACTGCTGTGCAAAGTCCTTCTGGCTTAGTGTATGTTATTGAAAACAGCGGAGCAGAGGCTAAAGCAATTGAAGGAAACAATGTTTCTCTGCATTACAAAGGAACACTTCGTGCGGATGGAAAGCAATTTGATTCATCCTATGATCGCAATGCGCCAATGGATTTCATCTATAAAACAAATCGCATGATTCCAGGATTTGAAGAAGGTGTTGGCTTAATCGGTATGGGCGGAAAAGCAAAATTATTTATCCCTTATCATAAAGCATATGGTCCAAAAGGGCAAGGTCCAATTCCTCCATATTCTGATTTAGTTTTTGATATTGAAATGGTGAACATTTCAGTTGCTGTAGATGCAAAAGTGGAAGGTTTAAAATTCTTAGCTGAAAATAAAACGAAACCTAGCGTGCAAACTACCGCAAGTGGATTGCAATATTCAGTTCTTACAAAAGGGAAAGAAACGGTGCATCCGACTGCAACTTCAAAAGTAACGGTGCATTATCATGGAACAACACCAGATGGAACTGTATTTGATAGTTCTGTTGATCGTGGTGAAACCATTTCTTTTGGATTAAACCAAGTAATAAAAGGATGGACAGAAGGTGTTCAATTAATGGTAGTTGGCGACAAATATAAATTCTTCATCCCAGCAGAATTAGCATATGGTGCAAATCCTCCACAAGGTGGAAGTGGACCTATTAAAGCGAATATGCCGTTGGTTTTTGAAGTTGAATTATTTAAGATTGAAACTCCAGAGCCAGGGAAATAAAAAAAATATTTTTAAAATGAGAAAGGGAAAAATTAACTAATTTTTCCCTTTCTCATTTTATCTAATTAGGAATTTAAATTGTTCTACTTTGTATGTTGTTGACTAAAAAATATATAAATAATTCCAATCTAGCACTCAAATCTGTTTCCGTTTTCATTTTCTACTGTTTTGTTATTTATAATTACTTATTGGGTAAAATAAGTAAAAAAATATAAAGTTGGGAATGAGAAGTTGTTCATTAATTTAGCCAAAAATCAATTTGAAACTGCTACTTTTGTGCAAAAGATAAACAAAGCAGTATGCTAACAGATTTCATAAAAGAATTACAATGGAGAGGAATGATTCAGGACATTATGCCTGGAACAGAAGAATTATTAGCCAAGGAAATGATTACTGGTTATGTAGGATTTGATCCAACGTCTGATTCTTTGCATGTTGGTAATTTACTACCAATTATGTTATTGAAGCATTTACAGTTAGCAGGTCATCGTCCAATTGCTTTAGTAGGTGGCGCAACTGGAATGGTAGGTGATCCTTCAGGGAAATCTGCTGAGCGTAATCTATTGAACGAAGAAACATTGAATTTCAATATCCAAGGGCAAACAAAGCAATTGAAACATTTTCTTGATTTTGAAAACGGTGACAACGCTGCAATCCTAGTGAACAACTACGACTGGATGAAAACTACGACATTTATTGATTTCATTCGTGATGTGGGTAAACACATTACAATCAATTATATGATGGCGAAAGATTCTGTTAAAAAGAGAATTGACACTGGCTTATCCTTCACGGAATTTTCTTACCAATTGCTTCAAGGAAACGATTTTGTTCATTTATATAACACCTACAATTGTAAACTACAATTTGGCGGTTCAGATCAGTGGGGAAATATCACAACTGGAACTGAATTGGTTAGAAGAATTTCAGGGGGTGAAGCATTTGCTTTTACCTGTCCACTTTTAACAAAATCAGACGGAGGGAAATTTGGAAAAACTGAATCGGGAACTGTTTGGTTAGATCCTGAAAAAACATCGCCTTATGCCTTTTACCAGTTTTGGCTAAATGCAAGTGATGAAGATGCTAAAAAATTGATTCGTTTTTACACTTTATTATCAAAAGAAGAAGTGGAGAAATTAGAAGTAGAACACAATGAAGAACCTCATTTACGCATTTTGCAAAAAACAATTGCAGAAGAGGTTACGGAAAGAGTTCATGGCAAATCAGCATTAAAAACAGCAATTACTGCATCTACTATCTTATTTGGAAAATCAACCTCTGCAGATTTAAGGTCTCTTTCAGAAAAAGATTTTTTAGCTGTTTTTGAGGGAGTTCCGCAAGCTGCCGTTTCAAAAAATGAGATTTTGAGCGGATTATCAATTGTAGATGCGTTAGCTAGTAAAACAAACTTTTTAAAATCAAATGGCGAGGCAAGACGCGAATTATCAGCAAATGCCGTTTCTGTTAATAAAGAAAAAGTCACAGATGAATATTTAATCACAGTGCAAGATTTAATCAATGATAAATATGTGCTGATTGGAAAAGGGAAGAAAACAAATTATATATTGATTGCGGAATAATTTTTCGTATTTTATTTTCGTATTTTATTTTCGTATTTTTTTTCAAAAAAAATACGAAAATAAAATACGAAATTATATCAATAACAAACCTCCCACAAAAATAATCCGTGTGCAGGAACAGAAATAGCTGCAGCTCCTCTGTCTTTTTCCTCTAAAATGGTTATAATTGATTCAGGATTGATTTTACCTAGGCCAATTTCCAATAAAGTACCTACGGTGGCTCTCACCATATTTCTTAGAAAACGATCTGCCGTTATTTCAAAATAAAAATTGTGGGTATCTACTTGAACCCATTGTGCTTTTGAAACAGTACAAATATTTGTTTTCACATCTGTATTTACTTTTGAAAAAGAAGTAAAGTCATTCGTTCCTAGAAGGAATTCTCCTGCTTTATTCATCGCTTCAAAATCTAAATTGGATGAAAAATACCAACTTGTATCTTGCTTGAACGGGTTTTTCTGAGTGTTCATGAAATAACGATACGTTCTCGCAGTTGCTTTAAATCGCGCATGCATTTCACTAGAAACGGCGGTAATTGAATGGATTACAATACTATCAGGTAAAATGCGATTTAATTTAAAAATAAGTTGTTGGTTATCTCGTACCTCTTGCAAATCGACATGCATAATGTATTTATTTGCATGAACTCCTGCATCTGTTCTGCCACAACCTACAATTGAGATCGGTTGATTTGAATTCAATTTAGTAAATGCATTTTCAATTTCCTCTTGCACAGAAATCTGATTTGGTTGTCGTTGCCATCCAAAAAAGTGGGTTCCATTGTAAGAAAGTTCAACAAAGTATCTTTGCATCTGGTAAAAATAAACATTTTTATAGATTACATAAACGAAGAGGAAAGATAACGGAGGCTTCTTATTAACAAAAGAGGGATTTTTAAAAATTAACAATTGTTCGCAACTTGATTAATCTAAACGGCATTAAATTAATCATTTACACGTATCTTTGCCACTTTAAAAAAGTAGAATAATGAACAGTAACATCATAAAAATATATTTTTTTAGGTCAAAAATGACGTTTATTTTGTTCGTTTTTATTTGTCTCACGCAATCTTTTCACGCTCAATTAACTGCTGAAATAGGAAAATCTGATTATCCATTTTTGCTAAATTTACCTGTAGATAGTATTTTAAAGACAAAACCTCCTGTTCTCATTTTTTTACACGGAAGAAGTTTATCTGGAAACAATTTAGACATCGTAAAAAGATACGGAATAATTAATGAAATTATAAAAGGACGACAAATACCTGCAATCGTTATAGCACCGCAAGTAATGATGGGGAAATCATGGGAACCAGATAAAATTCTACATGTTCTTCAATATGTTCAATCGTTATATAATACGGACACTGCAAGAGTGTACGTGGCTGGAATGAGTCTTGGAGGTTATGGCACGCTTCATTTTGCAGGAAAATATCCTGAACTGGTTGCTGGAGCAGTTGCTTTATGTGGAGGAGGAAATGAAAAAGATGGTTGTAATTTGGCGCAAATTCCTTTATGGATAGAACATGGCGTGCATGACAAAGCAGTAGCAATAGGTGAGTCAGATAAAATTGTGCGTGCTATACGAAAATGTAATGAGGGCGAAAATCTAATATTTATTAGAAACCCCACTGCATCTCATGGTAGTTTAGAAAAAATATTTCATTCAGATATTTTTTATCAATGGTTATTTGGGCAGGTGAAAAATAAGTTTCCAAGGGAAACAACTGTGCTTCAAGAAAGTATTCCCATTGCAGAAGAAAAAGAGCAGTTGTAAATTATGTGCAACCGTTTATTTTCATTTTAAAGTCCGTAAGCAACTTATTTCAAATTAATTTCGTATTATTAAGAGAATCTTATACGATTTAACTTGATGATGAAAAATAAATCACTCCTCTTCAGAAATAAAAAAATGCTTCTGGTTCTGCTTTTTGCAGTAATAGGAATTCACCCATATGCTCAAACTTTTGATTGGCTGATTACTGGTGGAGGTCCACTTTCTGACAAAGCAACTTCAATTGCTGTAGATGCAAATGGTAATACATTTATGACAGGATATTTCAACGAAGAAGGAACCTTTGGCCCAATTTATTTACCAATGATAGATTTGCACAGTAAAGAAGTGTTTGTTGCTAAAATTGATCCAGCGGGAAATTATTTATGGGTAAAAAGGGGTTCTAACTATTATGATGATCGAGGGTTAGGTCTTTGTTTAGATCCAGCAGGAAATGTTTATGTGACCGGAACATGCTGGGGAGGGTTAATCTTTGGGACATTAAATGTATATAATACTACATCTTATACCGATCAAATTTATGTTTTAAAGTTAGATACAGATGGAAACGAAATCTGGTTAAAAAATGCTGGAGTTGATGAAGCCGGATTTCCTTACAATGATGATCATGGGTTTGATTTGGTTTCCGATAGCGATGGCGACATACTTGTAACAGGTTTTATTTCAAACAATGATCTAACAGATCATTTTGCAAATTTTGATGCAATTTCAATACCTGTGCAAGCGATGGATTCTATGGCATTTATTGCTAAATTATCAAATGATGGCGTTTGGCAGTGGGTAAAAACGAATGGTGGCGTTGATGGTTACAGAGACAATAGAATCACAGTTGATGATGAGAAAAATATTTATGTGGTTGGAGGATTTCAAGGTACTAAAACATTTGGCACAACAACGTTGACAAGTGCTGGTCTATCAGACATCTACATAACGAAGTATGATACGGATGGAAATTTTATGTATGCAAAAAATGCAGGAAGTCCATTCGATGATAGAGCAAATGATGTCGCTTTTGATTACGAAAATAATCTATACATAACTGGAGAATTTAAAGGGAATGCAGTTTTTGGAACGGACACAATTAATAATAATGGAAGCGACGAAGATCGAGATATTTTTGTCGCACGGATTTCAAAAGATGGTATTTGGGATTGGGTAAAGAAAGCGGGCTCAAATAGCGGAGGAGACAGAGGGAACGGTATTGTCGTAAA
>CAMDAO010000015.1 GCA_945888595.1 Chryseobacterium gleum
AAGTTGTAATAGAAGCAGCATTAAGTCCCGTATTCCAGACTACCGAATCAACAGCTGAATAAGAGTCAGTAGTCAATGTAACGGGGTCAAGGCAAATTGTCGGATCTCCCAGAATTGGAATATTATTCGGACCTAATAATAAATTTAAAGCATGAGGCTTTCCAAAACCATACGTATAATTTGGAACCGTTCCTGTATACATATCGGTAGTACTTGTAGCAATTAAATCATGCTTAAAATCCAAATAGGAAGCGTTTGGACATTTTTGTAAATACAACGCTGCAATTCCTGCTACTACTGGAGAAGCGATTGAAGTACCCGTCATTTTTGAATGCCAACCACCTGTTAATATATTATTATTATTTGCCGGATTCCCAAGATATGCTAATGTAGAAGCAGAAAAAGTTATATCTCCGTTACAAGTAACATCTGGTTTTTGGAGTCTCAATCTATTTGGACCCCGACTAGATGAGTTCGTAATATTTCCGACTGGATTAGGCGTAGGTGTTGAAATAGTACCATTTTTGTTGGTATATGTGAGTCTATTTCTGCAATTAGCCACCGATATTACTTTTTCAGAACACTGAAATGAAGAAACCATAGTTTGTAAAGTATCTGGCATTTGATAATTTACAATTTCGGGAACAATAGCTGCACTTGGTAAAGTTAGTTCCATGTCATTTGCTCCCAACCAAGCACCACTCCATAAATCGTATTTACCAGTACCTTTCGTCATAAATCTATACTTATAGGTTGTTGAATCGACATCTTCCATAAAAAATTCTAAATGAAAAGCACTATCTATTATTTCTGTCCAAATTTGCATTGAAGCTATTTTATTTGATCCATTGTAAATTGTATCATATACAACAACACCTAAATTATCACGTGCATTCCTGAAACTAGTCCTACCTCTAAAACCATAGGATGGAGCAGGTTTATCAGCTCCAAAAGCAAAATCAAAATGAGCATCAGCAGTATCTGCCCATAAATCAAAATAAACTGTATTAGTCGAAGGAGGCCCAGCAACATAATTATTATTAAACCATACAAAAGTGGTATCCGCGTTAACGTTTCCCCCTAAATGAAATTTACCACTAGATGCTGCTCCTCCATTTCCTGCTGCTGTAACAAGGATTCTCCCCCCTTTTGCATCAAGCATCTGTTCTACTGCTAAAGTAGCAGGATCATTCCCGTCATGACTACCAAAATAGCCTCCTGCACTGAGGTTAATGACAGCAGGTAAACCTAAAGAATCTGCAAATTTATAGATATAATCGCAAGCATCCGCTACTGTTAATGTCCAATTGGTAGCATTTAAATCCGTCACAACCATCACTATTTTTGAATCAGGAGCCATTCCTTTATTTTTACCATTTGCTAATCCATTACCTGCGGCAACGCCTGTAACCTGCGTTCCGTGTTTATTAGTTGGGAGATATGTACAAGTTCCATTATTGATATATGTACTATCCCATAATCGTCCCATGCCATATTCAGTATACGTATTTAGCCCAGAGTTGTCAGTATGATCCCAAATTCTCATTACTCTTGTTTTCCCATTAGCAAATTTAAAATCAGGATGATTAAAATCTACTCCAGTATCAATAACTCCTATTACTACCCCTTCACCTGTGTATGGTTGAGCAAGCCCTCCCAATCCCTGATGCACTGGCTCCACGTATCTTGATAAACGAATTGTATCACTTAATAATTGAGGCGGTCCCGTTTCAAAATAAAATTGTTTGATATTTCCATTGGATTGATTGTCATTTATCCAACTTGGGGTTGCCGTAATAAACAACCAAGAAGAAGTTCTGTATTTAATCTTAATATTTTCTTTCAATAAAAAATCGACCAATCCATTCTCGTTTTTTAAACAAAAAGCAGTCATTTTATCAGGAGATTTTTTAAGGCATTCTTTAAATTTAGGATGTGAACTTTGAGAAAAAGATAACACTGAATATGTTAGTGCAATTATTGTTAATACGAGTAATTTCATGACAACCTTTTATAATTAAAATAAACCTTGTGGAGTAAATATACGACCTTTAGGTAAAATTACTATTGTATATCTATCATTTTTTTACATTTTTGCATAACAGATAATTTAAATTTCTTTATTTCAATTAAGTATAGGATGAAAAAACACACAATAAAGTTAACCTTATCAATTTTAACCATCGGATTTAGTACAATTATTTATGGACAAGTTGATCCCAAAATTTTAAATTGGTACAACGGTGGCGGCGCTGGAATGCAAACAGAAAAAGCATACAAAAAATTAGAAGGTAAAAAGTCCTCCACAGTAATTGTTGCTGTGATCGATTCAGGAGTGGATATTGAGCATGAAGATTTACAAGGTAAAATTTGGGTAAATCCAAATGAAATTGCAGGCAATGGAATTGACGACGACAAAAATGGATACGTTGATGACATTCATGGTTGGAACTTTCTAGGAAATTCAGCAGGGGAAAATGTTGATCAAGCAAACCTTGAAAAAACAAGAATTTTACGCGACCTAAGTGCAAAATTCAAAGGAGTTGACCCAGCAACAATTTCAGCAAACGATCGCAGAGAATATGATTTATTTCTTGAAGTACAAGCAGATGTAGAAAGTGAATTAGCAAATTACTCGCAATATCTTCCTCAATTAGATATGCTTCCAATTATGATTAAACAGGTTCCTCTAATGGTCGCTGACAAGCTGAAAAAAGAAAATTACACGTCTGACGACCTAAATAAGTGGAATCCTTCAACAGATGAGGATAAGCAAGTAAAACAAATTGCAGGTGCTATTTTATCCGGGGAATTAACAATGGAAGTAATTGAAGCACAAACAAAACAAATCACCGAAATGTTGAATTACTCACTAAATGTTGATTTTAACGAACGCACTATTATTGGTGATAACCCGCATGATTTTAGGGATACAAAATACGGAAACAACAATGTAGAAGGGCCAGATGCCTTACATGGTACTCACGTTAGTGGAATTATTGGCGCAATCAGAGGAAATGGACTTGGCGGCGATGGAGTTGCTCACGACATTAAAATAATGGCATTAAGAGCAGTTCCAAATGGCGATGAAAGTGATAAAGATATTTCTTTAGCTATTCGTTATGCAGTTGACAATGGAGCGAAAGTTATTAATATGTCTTTTGGAAAAGCTTATTCGCCTCATCAAATAGAAGTTTTTGAAGCGTTTAGATATGCTGACTCTAAAGGAGTTCTGCTTGTTCATGCGGCAGGAAATGATGGGACTGACATTGATGAAAGTCCGAATTATCCAACTTCTGTCTATAGTTTTCAGAAAGAAAAATTGGACTTGTTTTTAACAATTGGCGCATCAACGCGCACAATAAAGAAAGAATTGGCAGCGAATTTCAGTAATTACGGTCAAACGAAAGTAGATGTTTTTGCTCCTGGATTTGAGATTTACAATTCTGTACCACAAAGTAAATACACAAAACTTCAAGGAACATCGATGGCTGCGCCAATGGTAGCTGGAGTTGGTGCTTTATTAGCTTCCTACTTTCCCACTCTTACTATGCATGAAATTAAGGATGTTATGTTAAAATCTGGAAAATCTTATAAAGGGAAGAAAGAGTTTTTACCGGGTTCCGAAACCCTAGTGGACTTTGCTGCATTATCGGTAAGCGGGAAGGTTATAAATGTAAAAAATGCAGTGGCGATGTGCACTGCATTAGAAAAATCGAAAACAACAAAAAAATAGATAATAAAAAAGCAGATGACTTTGCAACAAGCCATCTGCTTTTAATTAAATTCAAGAATTTCCTTTTGCGTAGTCCGCTAAAAATTGCTGAAGACCTAAATCCGTTAAAGGATGTTTTGCTAAAGCTTTAATCGCACTTAGCGGCCCCGTCATAACGTCCGCACCTATCTCAGCACAATTAATTATGTGCATCGGATGTCGAACTGAAGCCGCGAGAATTTCTGTATTAAATCCATAATTATCAAAGATTAAACGAATTTGCGCAATTAAGTCTAAACCATTTGTTGAAACATCATCTAATCTTCCTATAAATGGAGAAATATAGGTCGCCCCTGCTTTTGCTGCTAATAAAGCCTGCCCACTAGAAAAAATCAATGTACAATTTGTTCTAATACCTTTACTTGAAAAATATTTGATTGCTTTTATTCCTTCTAATATCATTGGAATTTTTACTACAATATTTTTATGCAAGGCTGCCAGCGCTTCTCCTTCACTAATCATTCCCTCAAAATCAGTGGCAATAACTTCAGCAGACACATCTCCATCTAGAATATTACAAATATCAATATAATGCTGAAGAATTCTTTCTTGTCCTGTAATACCTTCCTTTGCCATCAAAGATGGATTGGTAGTTACCCCATCCAAGATTCCAAGATCGTTGGCTTCTCTGATATCATTTAAATTTGCTGTATCGATGAAAAATTTCATAAGTATGTTTTAGTAAATATTATTTCGTAAAAATACAGTCTTAAAAGCAGAATGGTTTGAAAGGTCATTTTTATTTTTCAACACATTAAAAATAAACAGTAGAAATTGAACAATGGTAGTCAATGGTTACTGGTAACTTACTATTTTTCCACTATAATTCAACTTACCTCAGATTAGCAGCTCTGTACAATTTCATTAAACCTACACAATTTAATAAGCATTGACTGAAATAGCAGTTACTTCGATAATTTATTCTCCCCAATTATCTAATTCTTCTTTACTCCATAATTCAGGGAAGAATATTCTTCTTTGGTATTTTGGTAACATATACTTCCTCCAATCACTACCTCCAGTCGCCTCCACGACAACACCTTTTGGTTGTAAATATTTTTCAGCTGCGTAGTAATGAGCCATTACCCATGTGATATTTACTGTGTGATCATAATGACGCATAGCTTGAACTAATTCGGGATTTGTTCGATCGTTCTCTGTAAGAGTCTTAAATTTAGCGTATAAATTGGTGGTATTGTACTCTTCCATTTTTCGAATAAACATACTTTTATACTTTTCTTCAAACAAAGTGATCAACGTATTCTTTTTTCCTGTTTTATGATCTTTTCCAGCAGCTTGCCAATACAAATGGTCATACGCATGCTCAAAAGGAGTGTTTCTATCTATACCAGCCCTAAATCGGAAATCAATCAAATTAATTAAATCTGTTGATCCGAATTCAATTAGCCTATATTGAGCACTTTGAAACCCACTTGCTGGAGTTAAAGTATTTCTAAATTTTAAATATTGCTCAGTATCCATACCATCTTGCATTATTTTAAATGAAGATGAAAGCATGTCAAAATAGCGACTAATTCTTGAAAGTTTCTCTGTAAAAAATTGCACCGTTACTTCGTCCGAACTTGTTACCTGTTCCATTTCCCAAAGAATCATTTTAAAAAGTAATTCATTGATTTGATGGTACATAATAAAAACCATCTCATCGGGTAAAGTGGTCCTTTGTGTCTGAAGTCCTAACAGTGATTCTGTTTGTATATAATCCCAATATGTTATTGGTTTTGCCCATACTAATCCCTCTAAATGAGTATCTGTATTTTGATTAATCGCTACAAACTTTTCTTCCAGTCTCCTTAATAAATCCACTTTAATATCTTCCATAGTTCTTATTTTCTAAGTTCAAAGATATTAATATTCCTTATGTAAAAAAATGATACCCATCAATTTATTAGTATCAGCAGATAAAATAAATCTAGAAACTAGTCAATCTATAATATATTGATGGAAATCGGTTACCTTGTCCCTAAATAAAACTCACATCACTCCTCTATATTTTCAAATGGATAATTCCCAAAAACGGTAGAGAGACGATTAATCGAATAAACGCTTTGTGAATTTGTATTTGTTAATGCGATAATACATACGGTATCTGTGCGCAGCGATGCGTAACACCCTTTATTTCCATGCCACCAACCACTGTGAAAAAAATAGGGGTCCTTTCCTTGCAATTCAACAATTCTCATTCCCAAACCATAATTTTTCTTTCCTGCATTTTCGTAGCTATACCCTTTATACATTTCTTTTTTTGCACGTGCACTCAAAAAATCATCTGAATAGCTACCTAAATCCATTTTTAGAAGATCTCTAACAGTACTGTACATGTTTTTGTCGCCATAAACATCATCTAAATAATCAAATGATTGTTTAGACATCCTCGAATTATATGACTGAGAGACACTTTCTTTCTCCCTAGAATTATCCATTATAAAACTCTGTGTCATTTTTAAAGGCTGAAAAATCAATTCTTGCATTGCTTTAGGAAACTGCTTTTTTGTTATTTTTTCTATAATCAATGCCAGGAGAGCGTAATTCGTATTACAATAAGCAAAATGATGGTCTGGTTGAAAATTTAAGGGGAATTTATTTTTTTTCAATAGCAATAAGACATCTCGATTCCTCAACATTTTACCCATGGGCCAAGATTTATATGTGAAATATCCATAATACGGAATCCCGCTTCTATGATTCAAGAGCATTCTTACTGAAATCCCTTCGTATGGTAGCTCAGGTAAATAATTTCGAACATCCTCGTCTAACAGTATTAATTTCTGATCAACTAAACGTAAAATCGCCAAAGACGTAGCCACTTTACTGATAGAAGCTAAATGCAATGAAGAGTTTCTACCTATTTTAATTTCTTCATCATAATTTGAAAAACCATTGTATCTCTCAAAAATAATCGTTCCATTTTTGGCAACGAGAAACATCCCATTAAATTGATTGCCACCCAAATAATTGTCATAAAAAAATTGTATTTTCTCTGTTTTTTCTTTCAAATATTTTTTTGATGGTCGAGAAAAAAAAGGAGCGTAATTTACTTCCATATTTTTTTTATCCGCTTTATTTTTTTCACGTGAATAACCGCATGAACTCAAAAAAAAGTGTAAAAGCACTACTAAAAAAAGATTTTTTATTGACAGGAGAAACATGATTCAAAGGTATAACTTATCCCTTATTAAAAAAGACATCAATTCGACTTATTAAGTAAATAATACTAACAATACAAAAAATATTTCTTTTAAAAAACTAACTATCAATTAATTAAAGTGTTAAAAACTAAAACAATACAGATGGTAGGTGATAATTTTAAAATCTACTTATTGCGGATTATTATTAGTAACCGAAGTATTTCTTTTCTATCATCTGACAATCATTAATTTGATATAAAAAATTGTTATCTCAATAGATAATAAATAATTAGATCAAAGGTGATTTTATTCCTTATATTTGTTGCAAAAATATATGAAATATCTATTTCCTTGTCTCCTATTTTTATTTTCCTTCAGTTCTTGCGGTAAAAAGAAAGCTGCAAAACAAGCAAAAGCTGACGAAGCAATAATTGTAAAATACATTGCTGATCATAAACTCACAGCAACAAGAACAGATTCTGGCTTGTATTATGTGGTTGATGTCATCGGAGGGGGGATCCATCCAAATACAAATTCTCAAGTCAGAGTTTCATATAAAGGTTATTTTACAGACGGTCAGGTCTTTGATCAAAGTGACGCGGCAGGAATTATTTTCGGTCTCAATAGCGTAATAAAAGGATGGACTGAAGGTATTCCGTATTTTAAAGCTGGAGGATCAGGTAAATTATTAATTCCTTCCGTTTTGGGATATGGCACTTCTGGAAATTCAGGAATTCCTGCCAACTCGGTTCTCCTATTTGACATTGGATTAATAGAGGTCTATTAATTGATTTTTTTTCCTGCTAACTTAATTCAACAAAAATAAAATGACCATAGATCTACAAGCAACCTTAATTAATATTATTAAAGAAAAAATTGGAAAAGAAGACACTATTGGTCGTTCTTTAGCCGATGTTTTAAGCCTTAGTCAAGATGCTGTGTACAGGAGATCTAGAGGAGAAACTCTTTTTACGATTTATGAACTTCAAAAAATTTGTTCATACTATGGAATCTCATTTGATTCTTTGATGGACATGAAGCAAAATACGGTCATTTTTGAATACAATTCGTTAAACGAGTATGATTATAGTTTAGATTCTTATTTAGAAGGAATTTTGGATGGTATGAAAAAATTACAACAATGTACAAATCCAAACATTGTACTAACAGTAAAAGACACGCCTCTTTTTCAACTGCTCAACTTCCCGCACCTTGTTCGGTTCAAGTTGTACTTTTGGGCAAAAACATACTTAAACATTACTGAATATAAGGATCAACAATTTATTCATGAAAAAATATCTGATAAAACATTCCAAACAGGAAAAAATGTATTACAGATTTACAATACAATACCCTCCAAAGAGATTTACGATGTTGATTTATTAAGAGGCTTTGTCAGACAAATTCAATATTATTTTAATGCTTATTTATTCAAGGATCCTACTCATGCTGTCGTTCTCTTAGATCAAACACTTCAATTAATTAGCCATATAAAGGCTCAGGCCTTAATAGGTAAGAAATTTATGTATGGAACTCAATCCCCATTTTCAGGGAATGATTTTGAAATGTATTATAATGAAACGATTAATCCCGATAGTACCTATTGTTTTAAATCGAAAGAAAAAAGCGGACTTTATTTAACGCACAACATGATGAATTACTTGCAGACCACCAATGAAGAATATGTGCAAGAAACTGATCAAATAGTAGATAAATTGATGGCTAACTCTAGTTTAATTAGTGTAACCAATGAAAGAGAACGAAATTCATTTTTCCATCAAGTTGAAAGAACAATAATTGCTTTTAAGCAAAAAATCGAATATGACTTGACAATTTAGCAATTAACACACGCAAAATAATTTATTTTCTACGGAAATCGAAACTCGAATCTAGTGAAAAAATAGAATAAACCAAATAAACAAAACTCCCATTAATGAAACGCTTCTAAATAAGCGAATATCACAAAAAAAATATAACTAGATGCGAAATTCAGTTTTGAAATACGCAAGGAATTGACATACATTTGTCTTATCAATACATAAAACATGAAAACAATCCATTTAATTTTCTTTCTTTTTCTTGGCTTAATATCCTTTGGTCAAGAAAACCCATGGATTAATACTACTGAAAAAAATCCTTGGAACATTACTCCTAACTCAGTAGAAAGTGACAGTTCTAAAAACACCAATTCAACTGAAATTGCAGACACTGTTCTTAAGAAAATTGAAATCTCTTCTGGTGATAGCGTGAGTTCGAATACAAAGACAGAAATGAACTTCATTGACTTTAAAGAAGAGGGCTACAATAGCAAAAAAGCAAATGGTAGTTTTGCCGCCGGACTTATTTGTTGCGGATTACTAAATATTGTGGGGGTCATTCCTTCCATGATCGTACTAGCCATTCCTACTAGTGATCAGCTCCATTGTTCTAGGGACTTAAAAGAAGAATACCCAGGCATCCAATCTAACCAAATTAAAAATTACAAAAAGGGAATATCTAAAAAACGATTCTTAAAAACTCTCACAGGAAACATAGTCGGAATAGGAATTAACTTTTTACTAATATTACAATTAATCTAAAAAAAACCATGAAAAAAACAATCTCAATTTTAGCAATGACGTTTGTAACTACTTGTTCAGTATTTAGTCAAACAAAGTCAAGTATTGCCGTAGCAACACCAGCTGTTCAAGGCTTATTTATCACACCAAAAATGACTGCAAAGTTACTTAACATTGAAATGACCAAATTAAACATCTATAATGTGTATGATGAATTTGACATGGCAGAAACGTTAAAATCTTACCCCGAGTATGAAAAAGAATGCTATGGCCTCAAATGTTTGACAGGCTTAGGGACAGCTCTTAAAACGGACTATGTAATTACTGGATCTTTCGATAAATTAGGAAATAAAATAGCCATCACCATAAAAATGGTGGATGTGAAAAATTCCACGATGTACAAAACTTCCTTTAAAGAGTTTGACAATCAAGAGGCAGAATTACAGAGAATGATTGAAATTGTTCTTAGAGAAATGAACGGCCTAACCAATGCAAAAGAAACAGTAGATCAATTGAGTTTTAAAAACGAAGTGATTACTTCTAACAATGTAGGCAGAATCAATAATTCAGGACCAAGAATTGGATACGCATATCTTGCAGGCTCTTTAAATGAATTTGCTACAAGAAGCACAGATCAAGGAGGTTTAGACATTGCTCCTTCTTTAAGTATGATTGGTTATCAATTTGAAAAACAATACGTAGGAACAGAATCTTTTTCAGCCTTATTTGAAACAATCATATCTATTACAGGATTAGAACAAAGTAAATTCATACCTTCAATTGCGTTTATGAATGGCTTTAGATTTGGGAAAGCAGGTTGGGAATTTGCATTTGGACCTAGCTTTGGTGTCAAAAGGGTTTCAACAGGTTTCTTTGATGCAGATAACAGTTATGGACAAGGTTCAGGTGCTTATTGGACGGAAAGTGAATACATTCAATATGACAGAAAAAATTACAATGATTTAAATCCATACGACGCAATAACACAGTCGTCTGAACACTCTGCATACGAATTTCAATATGATAGTAATAAAAACCCATCAAAATACTCTTCTAATTCAAATTTAGATAACAGAGGGGATATGGCAATCAGTACTAAATTTGTTGTGGGTATCGGAAGAACTTTCAGAACTGGAGGATTAAACATACCCGTAAATATATTTTACTCTTCTGTTAAAAAAGGAAGTATGATTGGATTAAGCGTTGGATTTAATATCATTAAGAAAAAAGAAAACATTAATAATAAGAAATAGTTACCCAAACCACTCAAAATTATGAAAGACCGTCATCAAATGGCGGTCTTTTTTTTGTACATGTTTTTTTTTAAAAAAAAACTTACTAACCTGAAGTGAATCGTTTTACACAGAAAAAAGAGCTTGAATGATAACTGTGGCTAGTTAAGAATAGTTAAACTCACTTGCAAAACAAAAAAAAGCAATTACATTAGCGGAAGAATAATTACGAATGAAAAGTGCTTCAATAATAAGTTTCGTCACAATTTGCTGGATAATCATTGATCTTTATTTTTTTCAAGCATTAAAAATGGTGACTAAAAGCTATTCTCCTATTCTAAAAAAGAGAATTCATCGAAGTTATTGGCTCTTTGATATTTTATTAATTTCAATTATATTGTTTTGTTTTTCAACTGGAATTTTTTCGCATGGACCAACAAAAAACCTGACGTGGATTATGGGACTAATGATTTTATCGCTCGTTCCGAAAATAGTTGTAATTCCATTTCTCATTGTTGAAGATTTTCTTCGAGGAATAAAAAGCAGTATTAATTGGATTTCAAAAAAAACAATTTCAAAAGAAAAAACACTTTCACTCTCTACTGGACGGCGAAAATTTGTCAGTCAACTTGGATTAGGTTTAGCGTCTATTCCATTTTTCAGTATCATATATGGAACAATTACAGGTAAATATGATTATCGATTGCATAAAGTAAAACTTACATTTAAAGATTTACCAGCAGCTTTTCATGGATTTACCATCACTCAAATTTCTGATATTCACTCTGGCAGTTTTACGGACAAAGAAGCGGTTATGAAAGGCATTCAATTGGCTAACTCGCAAAAAAGTGACCTACTTGTTTTTACGGGTGATTTAGTTAATAATCGAGCAGAAGAAATGAACGATTGGATTGAATCTTTCTCACTATTAGAAGCAAAAATGGGGAAATTTTCAATACTTGGAAATCACGACTACGGAGATTATGTAAGTTGGGATTCGGAGGGAGAAAAAGAAAAAAACTTACTTCGTTTAAAGGAGATTCATAAAGAAATCGGATTCAAACTACTCTTAAATGAAAATCTTAAAATCGAAAAAGATGCACAATTCATCTCATTAGTAGGTGTCGAAAACTGGGGGATGCGGCGATTTCATAAATATGGCGATTTGAATAAAGCACTTCAAGGAATTGATCATTCCGATTTTAAAATTTTATTATCCCACGACCCTTCGCATTGGGAAGCGAAAACATTACCGCATGAAAAACACATTCATTTAACCCTTTCGGGCCACACACATGGTATGCAATTTGGAATAGAAATCCCAGGATTTAAATGGAGTCCAATAAAATATCTTTATCCGCAATGGGCTGGAGCATACGAAAAGAACAATAAATATATTTATGTCAACCGAGGATTCGGCTTTTTAGGATTCCCAGGAAGAGTGGGGATTTTACCTGAAATTACCGTTATTGAACTTTTAAAAGGATAAAATAATTCTCAGTGGGTTCCTAGAACGAATGTAAAGGACTTATAAATCATTAATATTTAATTTTCTGAGCTTTGGAGCAAATCTAGCGATCAAACCAACCACAAGCACAGTCATTATTCCTCCAAAAATTATTGAAGGCTTTAAACCCAGAGATTTTGCTGTAATTCCGGATTCAAAAGCCCCTATTTCATTCGAAGAACCAATAAAAATGCCGTTCACGGACGAGACTCTGCCCCTCATTTCATCAGGTGTTGATAATTGTAAAATTGTATGACGAATAACAACACTAACATTATCAAATGCGCCCGTTAAGAATAGAAAAAAAAATGCCCAATAGAAATTAGTCGAGATACCGAATAATATCGTTGACACTCCAAATGCCCCGATCGACAAAAATAAATTCCTACCAGCATTTTGCCCAAGCGGTTTATAAGCTAATAGTAAAGCCATTATGACAGCACCTACTGCAGGAGCCGCGCGCAAATAGCCTAGCTCTTCCGGTCCAGCATGTAGAATGTTTTTTGCAAAAGCAGGTAACATTGCCACCGCACCGCCGAACAAAACAGCGAACAAATCCAAAGAAAGAGCGCCTAGCACAAGTTGGTTTTTAAAAACAAATTTAATTCCCACAGAAAGACTTTCGAAAAGTGATTCTCCTTTTTCTTTCTTAGGGATAGGCTTAGAACGAATAAATAAAAAAGCGATAAAAGAAATAGAAATTAGGCAAACATCTACGATATAAGCAGTTGAATAGCTTCTATTAATTAAAAAACCAACACTAGCAGGTCCAATCACTGACGCAATATGCCAAATGCTACTATTCCAAGTAGCAGCATTACCATATAAAATTCGCGGTACAATTTGAGACATAAAAGAAGGGAATGCAGCAGATAAAAAACCTCTAATCACTCCAATACAACCAATTACAATAAAAATAGGCGTCGCTCCATATTTCTTGAGAATATTTACATGGTCTAATGAAAAATAGAATAACAGAATAGTTGCAAGAATTAACAAAAATGTAAATAATAAAATAATTCGTTTGCGGTTAAACCGATCGGCCACATGACCAGAAAACAATGAAACAGCAATAAAGGGAATCGCTTCAGCTAATCCAATCATTCCTAATGCTAGCACATTATCCGTCAATTCATATACCTGCCAACCAACAATGACACTTTGCATTTGTATTCCAATCGTCAAAAAAAACTTATTGACTAAAAAGAAATTAAATTCCCTGATTTTTAAAACGGCAAAAGGGTCGTGTTTTGTATTTTCTTTCATGCGTTTCAAATGTAATTATTAATGGACGAAAAAATATACGTTTTGACAAATAATTACTGCGCATGTATAATAAATGAAGACATTTTTACTTTTTAATACCGCTTTAAAATTCTAGATTGTATCTTTACATAGTAATAGATCATTATATGAAGAATGAAGCAATTCCAAAATCTACCTTTGATTTGCTCTCTGTTTTGGCAAAGAATAATAATCGAGAGTGGTTTTTAGAAAACAAAGATGTCTATTTAAGAGAACTTCAACATATGATTGCATTTGCTGATACTTTACTTAAAATGATGCGGGTTCACGATACCATTGAAACAAATTCTGGGAAGGAAAGCTTATATAGAATATTTAAAGATGTACGATTTTCAAAAGATAAAACACCCTATAGAACGAATTGGTCCGGCGGTTTTAGAAGAGCGACGAAAGAAAAAAGAGGAGGATATATCTTTCATTTAGAAATGGGGAATTCATATCTAGCAGGAGGTTTTTTCAATCCAAACGCCCAAGATTTAAAGAGGATAAGACAAGATATAGATACTAATCATGCAGTATGGAAAACGCTCTTAAATAGTAGTTCAATACGTGACACTTTTGGACAACTGTCTGGTTCACAACTAAAAACAAGTCCTAAAGGTTTTTCAAAAGATCACCCGGCAATCGACCTACTTTGTTACAAGCAATTTATTCTAAAACATACTTTTACCGATCAAGAAGTTCTGAGTGTACATTTTGCTACTTTAGTAAATGAAACTTTTAAGAAATTACGGCCTTTTTTTGACCAGATGAGTGAAATCCTGACAACCGATGCAAATGGTGTGTCAACTTTATAACAAGAAATATGGACTCTCCTTTTTTTATAAAACTTCTAACATTACAAGCAAAACATTTCAAAGATGAATGTTTTGGACTTATAATGAACAGAATTTAAATAGATAATTAACTTTCGGGCTGCGTGTGCGGTACTTTTGATATAAAAAATATAAATAAATGAAAATAAAAAATACCTTACTAATCATTTTCACCTTCTGCATCGGTCATTCGTGGGCTCAATTTTCAGAAAAAGAAAATGAAATGATGGAAATAGTAAAAGAAAATGGAGTGTCTATTCCCTCTTCAGCTTTTCTAGATACAACTATTTTAGTTGATTTACAGATTGCTAATTCAACCTCTTGGAGACATATTTGGATGGACATTGAAGATTCAACAAAACAAATCATGCAGCTGTATGATATTCGTTTAAAATTTGATTCCAAAAAGAAGGCGCTAAAGTTTCATAAAAAATTCTTGGGTTTAAATTCTGAATACGGGCCAGAAATTAATAATCATGAAATAAATTTTGATGGAGCTAGTATATTCTCAGTTTTTTCAGGTAGTCTAGAGTTCGCAAAAATGATGGATCCTTATGGTTATGAAATATTTTGTATTTTATTTGTTGTTGACAATTATTTTGCGAAAATATACCTAACATGTGAGAAGGAAAAAAATCCAGCAGATTTTCAAAAAATTGTAAGCTCTGCAATCCTAAAAATAAAACAACAATCAAATTAAATTCCCAAGTTGTAGAATTTATTTCTTCATTATTTTTTCGTTTTTATTATCAAAATTTACGTAATAAATTCCTTTGGTTAAATTTGACAAATCGACTTCGCTGTTGAGACCTTTCTTTAAAATATTACCATAAGCATCATAAATTTCGTATTTCGTTTCTACTTTTTTATCATGCACCACGAAAGAAATACTTTTATAATTGTTCTGCGTTTTTAAAACAGGCGTTTTAATCTTGTTATTGCTGAAAACAACTTCTTTTGAACATCTTTTTTTACCTGTGTTATCAGTTTGAGAAACCCGAATTTTATTTTGAGCTGAGTGCGGAGTTACGGTAAATGAATAGTTGGAAATGGACTTCACTCCTTCTCCGCCAACTTCCCCCACAACAATCCACTTATTCCATTTATATTGTTCGATTTGATATGCTAATTTACCGGATTCAGCAGTCGTTTCCCAAGAAATCAACCCCTCAGGAGTGCAATTGATCTCTTCAATTATAAAAGTACTATTTGGCAACAATACTTCTGGATTAATAATTTTCGGCTTACATTCATCATGATGTTCGATCACGATAAAAATTGCTTGACCCATTTTAATATTAAAATTAGAGAAATCAATTTCAAAAGCGCCATTTTGAAGATGAGCAGGCATTATGTTGCCATTTACAGTAACCTTTGTTGCACAATATCCAAAGCCATCTCCACAAAGTGAACTTTGAACGTATAAATTTTTACCTTGATAATACCCTTCGATGGATAAGCTTGCTTTTGCATTAATAAAACTTAAAATAAACAATAATGCTAACGTTAATTTCTTCATTTTTTTGCGTTAAAATAAACTCACTATAACTCTTTAATTCGACGTACGTAAAATTACGTATAAAAATTTAATAGCGCAAAAAAAAAAATCGATTAGGAAAGTAATAAGTCATTTTTTAATTTCATTCGTCTCTTCATAAGTAATAGAGGCTAAAATAAAAATGAAAGGATTAAATTATCAACTGTTAAATTTTAAGACTTTTGGATTTATTACCGCTTCTATGCTTATAGAAAGTGTAAGTTTTGCAGACACAAAACAAGTAGTTCAATCAAATAGAATTAACACGTAAAGAAATTTTCAATTTATTGTTAATAAGTCGTATGTTTTATCAGATAAAAGCAGAAAATTCACCTTTAAAAAAGAGTAATTTTGTCTTTCCATAAACAATAAGATGAGTGAAGAACAAGAGTGTAAAATCAAAGAATTAATTCTAAAATACAATGATATTCTACTAGTTTCTATGCGTTTAGCTATTACAGAAGATTTTGTGAATTTGATGGTGTTGAACAGAGATGATTCTGATTTTATTCTAAAAGATCTATTTAATAATAAAGATGAATTTAATAAATTAATCATGAAAGAATTTCTGAAAAAAAACAGAATTTCTGTGGTAGATGAATTAAAATTTATGGAAAATTCCATACCTAACTTTCAGCATTTTTTGAAAAAGAAACCAAAAAATAGAATTTAAATCAACAACCAGATTTAGATTTTTTTCCACCTTCAAGATGGAAATGTATTAAGTACTTGTTTGGTTTGTCTTATTAAAGTTCAGTTTTGATCATTAATGCTTCCTTTTCTTTACGCATTTTTTCTTCAGCTTCTAACCTCTTCTGGATTACTTGATCAAGATGCTTATTCCTACTTTCGAGATCTTTAACCGAGATAAAGCCATCACCGGTAAGAGGAAAGAGTTCTTGAAGTTCCCCACTATAGTAAAATTCATAACATAAGCCCCCAAAGGTATAATCTTTGTTTCCTACAATAAAATTGGATCCTCCCACACTAGGATTATTTTTAGGGACACTTTTTTCATAGCCAAGGTTGTATAAAGTACCTAATATTTCTGGTCGATGGGACAGTGAAAAACCTTCTTTTTCCCAATGTGCCTGAAATTGCCGTAAAAAGAAAGCAGTATACAAATAGGAGTAAAAATGGTCACTTCTTTTGATCAGCCTTTGAATGGTTATGAATTTATGTGCCTCTATTGTGTCATTCACGAGTTCTGGAAATGAATCTTTTACATTCAAACATTTTTGAAAGTAGTCACCAGCATAAAACTTACTGGATTTATCAAATAAATTCCTTTCAATTCTTAATGCAGTATGCTGTAGAATTCCTGTAACACCATACCCCCTATTTGTCGGCAAAATTAATCGATTAAAAGGCACTACATATTTTTTGAATTTTTCTCTTCCAGAATTGAACATTCGAACCTGTTCACCAACCAAGCACATGACAATCATGCGCGCCTCAACACCTGTAAGAAGTGAAACTGAATCTATTGCTTTTTTATCTGCTTTAATTACTTTGCAAAATTCTTTCCACTCTTTATAATTTGACCAGGAAAAAATAGAAAGTGCTTTTACATTTTTATGCCATTTAATTTGCTCGATTTCCTGCTGGTAAGGTTTATTCTTAATCATGCACATTTTGACAGCATCTAACATTTTAAGAGCTACTACAACGTCTCCATTTTTGTTGTAAGACTCTATGATTGTCTTTGCGTTATTAGGATAATATTTAGCTAATACGCCTAATTGTCTAAACATAATAGACTCATTTTTAACAACTGAGGCGCTATCAGTTTTAAAACCTTGATTATATTTAGTAGCCATTTTTGAAAAATAACGGCTATTTAAGTCCACTGAACCTTCTGTATTTGTCCATTTAAAATGTACTGCCAGGGCTGTAGCAATAGCAAACAAGGCACCTGCAGCTAAAATATGAAGTGAGGTAAAATACAGAACACGAAATACCTTCCTGAAAGTAATCCGTCTTTTCTTAGGAGGATGAAATAGGATCTGATTTGAATCAGTATTTTCAGTTTTTTCGTTCAATTTGCACTTTATTTAGATGGTCAAATTTAGGATTTATTTTCTTTTTTTTTTGACTTCATTCTGAAATTATTTTTTTTCCCTAGAATCAGGATAAAAAAGTCTTGGTAGAAGTAATAATTTTAAATAAAATTCATTGGCTATCGTTATTATTTATAAATTTGATAAACAAAAATAAATTAAATGAAAAAGCTCTTATTAATACTAGTAGCATTTTGTTCTTTAACATTGAATGCGCAAGAATTATCTTGGGAAACTGATATGAATAAAGCCGTTGAAAGAGCTGAAAAAGAAAATAAAGTAATCATGCTATTTTTTACAGGAAGTGATTGGTGCGGCTGGTGTGTTCGTTTGCAAAATGAAGTCTTTAGGCAAGCGGATTTTAAATCATGGGCGCAAGAGAAAGTTGTCTTAGTAGAATTAGATTTTCCCAGAAAAACTCCTCAATCAGAAGCGATAAAAAATCAAAATGTAACATTAAGTCAAATGTTTGAGGTCAAAGGATATCCTACGGTTTGGTTCGTTAAACCTTCAAAGGCAGGAGAAAAAATCAACTTAGAAAAAATAGGAAGCACTGGTTACGTTGCAGGTGGTCCAGGAGCATGGCTACTTGGAGCCAATCAAATTTTAGGAGTAAAATAAGAAAGTAAATAAACAGAATATTTAAAACGTTTACCTCCAACAATTGAATCAAAAAGAACTATCTTTGTTCGCTGATTGAAACGTATACATAGGGTAAAAAAATACCTTCAATTTATTATTTTACCAAGAAATTCATACTAAATGTTCAAAGAATTAACGAAATATAAAAATCATAATCATTTCATCTTCAACAATGAAAGCGATCTAAGTGAAGTGTGCAACGCTCCTCAGGACGGAAGCGGAATTTACTTGGTTTACGCCGTTTCTGGAGAAGAAAAAGAATTAGTATTTGTTGGTTCAACTGGAACGGTGCATACGAATGGTGAAATCAAGCATAGAGTTGGAGGGATTTATGATCGACTTGTAAACGGGCAGCAATTTGGAAAACTTTCTCGACGAACAGCGTGGCCTATTCAAATGAAAAAAGAAAATATTAAATCATTAGAAGTTCACTGGTATGAAACATTCAATGCAAAGACAAAACATATCCCAACGTATATTGAAGGATTAATTTTGCAAAAGTTTATGGATGAAAACAAGTCATTACCTCGCTGGAATGTAGCGTTTTAAGTGACTGATAAAAAATTCTAGAATGGTTTACACATATAAAATAGAAGAAGAAGATTACCATACACATGTACTCTACACTATTTCACAGTCTTCTTCTGCTACTAAAACAAGAGCGAAAATTCGAGTAATGATGACACTTTTCTTAGTCATTTTTGCTTGCATATCATTCGGAAATAATTCTCCAGGTCAAACGATTTATTTTTCAATTTTAGCTGTTGTGGCTTTTTTGTTCATGCCCCTGTATACTCGGTGGAATTATAAAAAGACCTATTTAAAACACGTTAAAAAGTTTTATAAAGATAGGATTTCAGAATCGACATCTCTTGAAATTAAAAGCGATGCTTTACTCATCTCAGACACGAAAGGCGAATCCGTTTTAAATTTTTCTGAAATTGCAGAAATCAATGAATTAACGGACTACTGCTTTTTAAAAGTGACGGGAGGTCAATCGATAATTATCCCAACGTATTCAATACCATCGTCAGATAATTTACTACTAGAACTGACTGCCATCGCTGATAAGCACGACATACCGTGGAACGATGAAATGAATTGGATTTGGAAGTAATATCTCAGTCAAACAAGCAACGCTAGGCCTAAAGTAATACGTAAAATTTATTGTCTTTTACCTAATTTGATTATCTTTGAATCATGAAGTTTGTTTATCCTGAATTTCTTTGGGTTTTTGGTGTTCTTTTAATACCAGTGATAATCCATTTATTCAATTTTAGAAAATATAAAGTACTTTATTTCTCTAGTTTAAAATTTCTTCAATTCGTTGATCAAAAAACGCGTTCTACGCAAAAACTGAAGCATCTTTTAGTTTTATTATCTCGTATACTTGCATTTTCATTTCTAATTTTTGGATTTGCACAACCCTATATTCCTGCTGCTAAAGATAAATCAGCAGGTGGAAAACCAGTGATTGCTATTTATATCGACAATTCTTTTTCTATGTCAATGAAAGGGACAGAAGGTGAACTTATTTCTGAAGCGCGTGAAATGGCAAGAAAAATCATTACTGAAGCGAGTCTAGAAACGCGTTTTATGTTGGTTACAAATGCGTTAAGCGGAATTGAGCAGAGATTGGTTACAAAACTTGAAGCATTAGAACGCTTGGATAAAATTGAAGTAAATTCAATGGTGAGAAATATTGGTGATGTTTTAGAGTGGGAAAAGAAAGCGATTCAACACGACCATGAAACGAAGCAAAAGATTGGTGTTAAACAATTTATAGTGTTTTCTGACTTTCAAAAAAACTCATCTGATCTTCGTAAATTACAAGCAGATACAGAAGCATTTTATTATCCCATAAAATTAACACCATTAGAAACTTCTACGATTTTTGTAGATTCCGTTTGGTTTACTTCGCCTGTTCAAAAAGTGGGAGAAAGCAATGAATTAAACGTTAGAGTGGGGAATCATGGAAAAGACGATTTAACCAATGTGCAATTGCACCTTGAAGTTGGTGCTATAAAAAGAGATGTTTTTATAGATATCCTTGCGAATAATAAAACAGTCACTGTCATTAATTATACGGAGCAAAATGAGGGTTTCAAACAAGGTAAAGTCAGTGTGAATGACAAGCAATTTTTTTATGATGATGAATATTTTTTCAGTTACAACATTACTAAAAAATCAAACATCCTACTCATCAACGGAGAAAATAGCACGAACGGTATTTCGCTCGTTTACAGTTTAGATAATTTTTATTCTGTTGAAGAAATACCTCAAAATAGTTTTACAAATGATTTACTTTCAGAAAAAGACTTGGTTATTATTAATGGTGCTAAAGAAATTCCATCAGGACTGGCCGATGATTTAGAAGAATACAGTAAAGAAGGTGGCTCGCTTGCTTTATTTCCAGGAGAAGATGTTTTACCTTCAAGTGGTTGGAATTCTTTCTTAATTTCATTAAAAATGCCAACGCTTGGCAAGGTCTTTATAGAAGGCGTAAAAATTAAAGAAATCAATTTTGAAGACGCTTTTTTTAAATCTGTATTTGAGAAGAATCCGGAGCACTTAAATTTACCGACCATTGCAAAATCATACCGCACAAATGCATTGAGAACATCGCAATCAATTGGACTTATCTACCTTCAAAATGGAAGTCCTCTTTATATTCGTTCATTAGGTTCATTTAATATCTTTTTATACACTAGTTCACTATCTCCCAATTACGGAAGTTTTACATCCAATGCTTTGTTTAGCACAATTCTCTTAAGAACTGCTGAATTAAGTAAACGTAAAACGCCCCTTTCTTTGATTATAGGCACTGATTCAAGGTTCCCTATTTATTCAAAAGCAAAAAGTGAATCACCCATCCACTTAAAGAATAAAGACGTTGATTTTATACCTCAAACAGAAGAAAAAGGTTCAATTACCTACTTGTCATTAAATGGATTAGAAGCCTTGGAGATTTTAAAGTCTGGCACCTACTCTATTATGGATGAATCCAGTAGAGGCATCGTTTCCTTAAATTATAATCGCAAGGAATCTGAAATTGAAGCATTTGAAAATAATGAAATCATTTCTTTATTTGAAGCGCAAGGCGTAAAAAATATTACACTTTCTGAAATTTCAGAAGGTCAAAGTTTAACAAAAATTGATTTAGAAAAACCCTATGAATATTGGAAAACATGCATCATACTGGCTCTCCTATTCATATTAATTGAAATGGCATTATTGAAATTCTGGAAAAAATAATTAGACAAAAAAATACTGTACAATGAAAATTCTTATCAAACAAGCTCGAATTCTTGATAATCAATCTACTTTTGATGGAAAGCAAATGGATTTATTGATAGAAAATGGAATTATTACAGCCATCGAGCCATCTTTGTCAGATGAGACTGCAAAAGTAATATCAGGTGAAAATTTACATGTATCTCAGGGCTGGGTTGATTTAAAAGCAAGTTTTTGTGACCCCGGAGAAGAGCATAAAGAAACTATTGAAACAGGACTTCAAGCTGCTGCATATGGAGGATACACACACGTGGCAATGCTACCAAGCACAAATCCCGTAGTTGACGGAAAATCACAAGTTTATTATGCTTTACGTAAAGCTGAAAATGAAGTAACAAGTTTGTACCCACTTGGATCGATTACGGAAAAAATGAAAGGAGAAAATCTTTCTGAAATGTTTGACATGTATCAAACTGGTGTAAGATTATTTACAGATGATTTAGAACCTGTTAATTCGGGAATCATGTATCGAGCCTTATTATACAGTAAAAATTTCGGAGGAAAAATCATTGCTTTTTCGAGAGATTATTCTATGGCAGGAAAAGGAATGGTAAACGAAGGAGAAGCTTCCACAAGAACAGGATTAAAAGCAGATCCAACCATTGCTGAAATTATTCAGGTGGAAAGAAATATTCGTTTAGTAGAATATACTGAAGGGACATTGCATATGACGGGAATTTCTTGTGCTGAAAGTGTTTCTTTGATTCGAAAAGCAAAATTAAAAGGATTGCCTATCACCGCTGATGTGCACGCGTCTCATTTAATATTCAATGAAACAGCTGTATTAGGATTTGATTCAAATTTCAAATTGATGCCCCCACTTCGCAGAGAAGGAGACAGAAAAGCACTTTGGGAAGGTTTAACAGATGGTACTATTGATACGATTGTCTCAGATCATAGGCCGTATGATAAGGAAGAAAAGGACGTCGAATTTGACAATGCCTCTTTTGGGAATATTACCTTACAAACGAATTTTAGCTCTCTAAACCTAGCAAAAGAATTTGATTTAAAAGTCGTTATCAAAGCGCTTACTTCCAATGCTAGAAATATTTTAGCTATTGAAAGTCGAGCGATTGAAATAAATACAAGAGCCGACCTCACTATTTTTAGTCCAACAATGAAATGGATTTTTAAGCAGGAAGATATAATTTCTGCTACTAACAACACACCCTTTATAGACCAAGAATTTACAGGTAATGTGGTTGCAATCATAAATAACGGTAACTTAGCCATAAAAGAATAAGTATCAATGCCAAAAAAACGCTCTTTTATAACACAATTTTTCAAGGAAAGTAAAATGGTTGGATCCGTTCGTCCAAGCTCGCGCTTCTTGATGGAAAAAATGCTGAAAAATATTGATTTCGAAAACTCAAAAATCATCGTGGAACTAGGTCCAGGTACAGGAGTTTTTACCTATGAAATTTTAAAAAAAATGGCCCCTGACGCCGTATTGTTAGTTTTCGAATTGAATCAGCGATTTATCAGAACACTAAAGGGAAATATTAAAGACAAACGTGCTATTTTCATTTATGATAGTGCTGAAAAGATGGAAGAATATTTACAGAAAAACAATTTAGAAAATGCTGACGTCATAGTTTCATCATTACCTTTATTTAATTTCCCTCAAGAGTTAAGAGAAACAATTATACAGAATTCATACAAGACATTAAAGAATTCAGGGAAATATATTCAATTTCAATATTCTACACAAGCAAAAAAGATGCTTGAATCAACATTTGATAGCGTAGAGATTACTTTTACGCCATTAAACTTCCCTCCTGCTTTTGTCTATACATGCGAAAAGAAATAAATTAATTTTGATTATACTTTATTCGTGCTAAAATAGATTGTTTTATAAACAGCTATCTACATATAATTCTAAGTACTTCAGCCGTCTTTTTTTTCATAATGATCGTATTTAGAATCTTCGGGGAAACAGAATTGGCCTTATTTTTCTATTTTCTGATATGACGTCACAATGCCCTTAATTAGAGCGGAGCTGAAACCACTGTGTTCCATTTCATTCAACCCAACGATGGTGCAACCTTTTGGAGTGGTCACCTTGTCAATTTCCTCTTCTGGATGACTCCCATTTCGTATTATTAATTCAGCAGCACCTTTCACAGTTTGACTGACAATTTTAGTGGCTGTTTTAGCATCAAAACCAATTTCAATTCCACCTTGAATCATTGCCCGCATAAACCTAAGAACATACGCTATTCCACAAGCCCCCAGAACGGTAGCAGATTCCATCAAGCTTTCTTCAATAATTATGGTGTCTCCCACTGAATCAAAAATCGAAACAATTTTGTCTTTCCTATTTAAAGTATCTGAACTTACTGAAATCATTGTAATGGATTCATTTACAGATGATGCGGTGTTCGGCATGGCTCTAAAAACATCCATTGGTTCAGAAAAACAAGCTTCAATTTCACTGATTGTAACACCTGTCGCAACAGAAACAATACTGTGTTTTTTGGAATTGAATAACGTGGTATTTTCAGTTAAAAAAGGAATTGTATTGTATGGTTTTAAAGCCAAAATAATAACATCACATTCTTCGATAACGACTTTATTATTCGATGTAATAAAGGTCACGCTATCTTCTAAACCTTTCAAAGATTCAATTTTTCTTTTCGAACCGTATAAAATAGTTTTTGGCTCCTTCTTACGAATACCTTTCAACAAAGAAAGTCCCAAATTACCACAACCAATTATTCCTATTTTTTGCATTTTTAAATCATTATTAGGTAAAATTAGAATTTTAGAATGGAATAAATGAATTATTCAATATAATAAATACTATTTTAGCAGATCTTATTGTAAATATGAAATCTCTTCTTTATCTAGTAATTTTTACATTCATTACTTTCAGTTCATTTTCACATGATTATTACTTTGCTTTTAGCGAGATGGAGTATAATGTAAAAAGTAGAAAATTTGAATTAACTCTTATTGTTTCGACACATGACATTGAACATTGGTTGCAACACAAAGGTTTAGATGTCAAAGAATTAGAAGACATTCAAACGGACACAGTAATGCAAAATAAAATTGGTAGTAATCTACTTGATGGCTTTTCTGTGGTGATGAACACTTTAAATATTGATTTCAGAAGTAGTGGCTATGAGGTAAAAACAAATGGTTTAACAGAATTTTATTTTTCTTCTTCTGAAATTGACATAAAATCTCCTATCAGCGTGACTTTCGATCTATTAATGGACGAATATGAGCAACAACAAAATAAACTAACATTTATCTATAATTCGAAAAAACAAACATTTCCTTTTCTTTACACAAATAGAGAACAAATTATTGAATTTTAACTCAAAAAAAAAATGAAAAAAATAGTCTTTTTACTTTTTATAATTCCTCACATCGTTTTTAGTCAAAGCAAGTTTGCTCAATTAGATCAAATGTTGCCGACACCCAATGAATACAGAAATGCTGCTGGAGCGCCTGGACATAACTACTATCAGCAAAAAGCAGACTATAAAATAAATGTTACCATAAATGATGCTAAACAAATTCTCTCAGGAGAGGAAGAAATCACCTACACAAATAATTCGCCCGATCGATTAGATTATTTATGGCTGCAACTCGATCAAAATATTTTTGAAATGAATGCAGATTCAAAAGCCATGGATATTGAAAAAATGGAGGACTTTAGAAGTGTAGATGCAATTAAATCAAAGCAATTCTATTATGATGGAGGTTTTAAAATTGATGAAATAAAAACAGTTTCAGGACAAAAAATCCAGTTTTCTATCAATAAAACCATGTTGCGCATTGATTTAGATAAACCTTTGAAAACAGGTGAAAGTTTTAAATTTAAAGTGAAATGGTGGTACAATATTAATGATAGAATGGCTGTTGGAGGTCGTTCTGGCTACGAATATTTTGACACAGACAAAAACTATCTGTATACGATTGCGCAATGGTTTCCTAGGATGTGCGTATACAATGACGTCACCGGTTGGCAAAATAAGCAATTTTTAGGCAAAGGAGAATTCACACTTCCTTTCGGCGATTATGAAGTCAATATTACAGTACCTGCTGATCATATTGTAGGAGCAACGGGCGAATTGCAAAATGCAAATCAAGTTCTAACAGTTGAACAACAAGAACGATTAAAAAAAGCATTGAATTCAGATACGCCAGTAATTATTGCTACGCAAGACGAAGCGATTGCAAGAGAATCCGGATCAACAGCAGAAACTAAAACTTGGACTTTTAAAGCTATTAATGTAAGAGATTTTGCTTTTGCCAATTCTAGAAAATTTATTTGGGATGCTCAAGGTGTAAAATTACCGTCCAAAACAGTATTAGCGATGTCTTATTATCCAAAAGAAGGTAATCCGTTATGGGAAAGATATTCTACAAAATTGGTAGCACATACAATTAAAACATATTCTAAATATACAGTGGAATATCCCTATCCAGTGGCAATTTCTGTTCATTCAAAATGGATTGGCATGGAATATCCAATGATTTGCTTTAACGGCGGTAGACCTGAATTGGACGGGACTTATTCTTTAGATACTAAATATGGAATGTGGGGAGTAATTATCCATGAAGTAGGACATAACTTTTTTCCTATGATTATCAATTCAGACGAAAGACAATGGACATGGATGGATGAGGGATTGAATACATTTGTCCAATATTTAACTGAACAGGAATGGGAAAGAGGATATCCTTCTCGAAGAGGTCCGGCCTATCTAATTGCTGATTACATGAGAGGTGATGAGAAATTTATGTCACCTGCAATGACTAATTCTGAATCGGTTCTTCAATTCGGTAATAACGCATATGGGAAACCTGCAACGGCGCTTAATATTCTGCGCGAAACGGTGATGGGTAGAGAATTATTTGATTATGCTTTTAAAACCTATTGTGAACGTTGGAAATTTAAACATCCAACTCCTGCAGACTTTTTTAGAACGATGGAAGATGCTTCAGCGGTTGATTTAGATTGGTTTTGGAGAGGTTGGTTTTACACTACTGAAAATGTAGATATTGCAATTTCGAATGTAAAAGCATACGAATTCAAAGACAATAAAATGAATGAGTTACATTTTAACACGACTCCAATTAATTTTCATTCTGAATTTATTGGGGATATTCTCAACAGAGAAAAAATCACTACCACTATCAACGAAATTGATAAAAATATAGATGATAAATATGCTCTGTTGATGCAAAAAAATGACACACTTCCAAAGCAAACCTCTTTTGATCTTTTTGCGAAAATTAGTGATGCAGAGAAGAAAAGCTTGAAAGATACTCAGTTGTTTTATGAAGTTTCCTTCAAGAATATTGGCGGACTACTTGCTCCGTTAACAATCTGTGTGACGTTCAAAGATTTGACCAAAGAAATTATTCGGATACCGGTCGAGATATGGGTACTTGGACAAGAAACGGTTTCTAAAGTTTTTATTTTCAATAAGGAGGTAATTTCTTTCCATCTGGATCCATTTTTAGAAAGCGCTGATACTGATTTAGATAATAATGCATGGCCAGCTAAAGTTGCCCTCACTCGTTATCAATTGCATGAATTAAAAATATCAAACGCAACCACGAGAGAAAAAATGTCGGAATTTGAAGGAAATCACGTTCCAAGAACTAGAAAATAATTCTGACAAGAAATTAAGTTTATAACAAAGGACAATATAGAATAATCGATAAATGAAATATTTTTACTTTATTTTTTTATTTATGATTAGCCATTACTTTTTTGGACAAAATGAAAAATATCCTTACTATTTCGGAGTGCAGCTGCGACCTTTATTTCCGACAGAGCTTGTAGGTAGTAAAACACTAAAAATGAATGGACCGAATTATAATCTGGAGGTCACTCAAACGCTGGGGTATAATTTTGGGGTAACGGTTAGAGCCGGCTTTACAAAACTCTTATCTTTTGAAACAGGTATAAGTTATACACAGCGAAATTACAACCTTAACATGTCTTTAATTGATACGGCTGTAAGCGCTAGTGATCAGTGGTCTTTTATAAACTACGAAATACCAACGAACCTATTAATATACATACAATTAAGCAAGAAAACCTATATGAATTCCTCCTTAGGAACAACCATTCGCTACTCTCCTACTAATATCGTAAAACTAACAGAAACTGGCGGAATTCATTATTTTGATAATTACGGTTACCTCAAAAATAAAATAGGATTTAATTTTAATGCAAATGTAGGTTTTGAATACAGAACACGCGATAAGGGATTTTTCTATTTTGGAGGATCTGTATGCGTTCCGATGACCACTTTCCTCAATATTCAGTCCACGCATTATATTTTAAAACAAACTTCAAAAACAACAATAAATGGTTTAATTGACGGAGGTTATTTAGCGCTTGACCTTAAATACTTTTTTCCAATTATACCAAAAAAAGGGGATCAACCTCAAAAAGGCCCTAACGATTGATGACTCGTTTAACTAAATAAATATGCCATGATAATAGAAGACATAATAAAAACACTTCATCTCATTCCGCATCCTGAAGGAGGATTTTATTCCGAAACATATCGTTCTGAAATTACGATTCCAGGTATGGATCGACAACTGATGACGATTATTTATTTTCTACTTACCTCTGAAAATGTTTCTCATTTTCACCGTATAAAAAGTGATGAATTTTGGTTTTTTCATTCGGGAAGTCCATTAATTGTTCATATCCTTGATGAAAATGGTCACTCTGAGGTCAAAGTAGGAAATGATCTATTAAATGGTGAACTACCCCAATTTATGGTTCCGAAGGATACCATTTTTGGATCTAGCGTGTCAGAAGATAATAGTTATTCATTAGTTTCATGTGCGGTTGCTCCTGGTTTTGATTTTAGCGATTTTGAATTATTTAATTCCGTTGAATTAGTTAAACTTTATCCAGATGAATATGACATAATCTCAAGATTAACTTCTTCCGAAATCTAAGAAAACTTCGCTTCAATTACTCATCAGTCTTTAAGCGAAGCGATCTATTGTCTTTTAATCTATTGTCTTTTAATCTATTGTATTCTAATCTAATCTAGTGTCTTCTAATCTTTTATCTCTTACAACGTTCTTAACCAATATTTTTTTAACTGATTTGTTGTGCTAGAATCAATTGGAACAAACTTATATTGCGGGCGTTCATAGTTTGTCATTCTGACTTTTAGCTCAACTAGCAATTGATCTCTCGAAATTAAAATATCCAAAACATCATTTACATTCGCCGAACCTACCATGCCTTCAAAAGCTCCTTGATCCACTCTGAATCCATTGCAACCAATAATTTCATCATTTACACTAATACCAGCTTCTTCTGCCGCTGAAGATGCCCTTACTGCTCTCACGACCGTTTTATTTCCTTCTTGCGCGACAGTCGCCCCCAAAGAAGCTTTGGCAACACCGATGTATTGCACATTCAATCCTACCTTCGAGAAAATCGAATTATAATCAGGTACTTTCGTTCCGTAGACGTAATCATTAAAAAATAGATCCAAATCTCTTCCTAAAAATAGCTCTAGTTCTTCTTGAAATTCTACTTCAGAAAAACCTCTGTTCATTTTTTTATAAAACTTAGCATATAATTGTTGTAAAAAATGATCTAAGCATTTCTTGCCTTCAAACTTCTCAATAATCATCGCATCAAAACACGCTGCTAACAAAGAACCTCTTGAATAATAGGTCATCGTTGTGTTTGCGCTATTTTCATTTGGTCGATATGCTTTAATCCAGGCATCAAAACTAGCATGTGCAACGGGTTGAATTCTTGTCCCAACACTCCCTTCCACGTAATTAATTGAGCTCAAAACTTTCGGTAAGTAGGATTCAGGAGTATGATAACCAGCTCTCAACAATAGTAATTCATCGTAATAAGTAGTGAAACCTTCCATTACCCAAAGTAAAGAAGTGTAATTTTCTTTATCGTAATCAAAAGGTCCTAATTCAATCGGTCGAATTCTTTTCACATTCCATAAATGAAAATATTCATGGGCAACCAATGATAGAAAATCGATGTACGCCCCTCCTTGATAGGTCCAACGATTGACACTTAATGTTGCAGAATTAATATGTTCCAAACCACCTTGACCATCAATCACATTGTGAATAATGAACGTATAATTTTTATTAGGATTCTCTACAAAAACATTTGTTGCTGTTTCACAAATTTTTGCCATATCTTTTTTCAAAGAAAGCACATCATAATTCCCAATACCATAGATTGCGACCGTATGTATCGTTCCAGCAGCTTTAAATTCAAATACTTCTTGATTACCAATTTCTATCGGACAATCGACCAGTTGATCATAATTTTCAAATTCAAATGATTGCATATTCTCAGCAGCTACGGCCTCTCCCGATTTGGGCATTGCCGTCGAAATAACTCTGAAATCTTTGTAGGGATAAATTTCCAATCTTCCTTTCAAGTTTCGCAACTCTTCTACATACATAAAAACACCTGTACCACTAATATATCCATGAGTAAGGTCTAAAAAACTTGTTCTAACAGATAATTCAAAGGCATAAACTTCATATTTAACACTTACTTTCTTTGCAGCACCTTTTTCGATAGTCCATTTATTTTTCTCATTTTTCTTAACTTTTAATTCACTTCCTTTTTCGTCAAATGCCTTCACCAAATTTATATTTTTTGAAAACTCCCTAATCAAATAAGATCCAGGGGCCCACACAGGCATTTTCACCTCTAAATATTGAGAAGTGCTTCCTTCTACAATCATTTCCACTTCATAATAATGAGATTGTGGCCTAGACATTTTTAGTTTATAGAAAATTTTTTGACCAAAAATCGTCGAAAAACAAAGTGAAAAAGTAATTAACAAAGTGACTTTAAACATAATTCAATATTTTTATCAAAGATAGAATTTGCATTGTAATTTTGTGTATTATAATTCATAAATACAAATATATTATGCGCATTATCCTTGGTATTTCTTTTATTGTTTCACTTTTACTTTCTTCTTGTCAAGCAGAGCCGAAAAAATCTAAATCAGCTGACCTAGAAAAAATAGCTGAATTAAAAGGACAATTGAGTCAATTGAAAATGGATAATGAATTGAAAGACGAATTAATTCAAGAATCATTAACTTTTTTCGATCAAATTCAAGCTAATTTAGAGGTGATACACTTGAAAAATAATGAAATAAAAATTAAATCTGAAAATCCTGCGGCATCGGAACAAGATAAACAATGGATTATACAAGAAATAAAGCACATTAATTTCCTGCGTGAAGAAAATGGAAAAAAAGTTAACTCATTGAATAACGAATTTAAAAAAAGTGGTTTAAAAATAAAGGAATTAGAAAATATGATTGAGAGATTGATAAAAGACATGGAATCAAAGGACAATGAAATTAACATTCTGCAATCTGAAATAGAAAGTAAGACCACTGAATATTCTACGATTTTCGACGCTTATTTAACACAAGCAGTAATTGTTGGGGAATTAACCGATCGAATAAACACCGGCTATTATACGTATGGAAAAGAAAGAGAACTCCGAGATAATCAGGTAATTGAAAAGCAAAAAGGATTTATTGGAATCGGAAAGAAAACAAAATTACTTAATAACTTCAATGAAGCATATTTCGAGAAAATTGACATCTCCATGACCAAAGAAATCTTAGTTGAAGGAACTAAAATTCGTTTCATTACAGATCATCCCTCTGGATCTTACACATTACAAATCGTTGGCAACAATACTAAACTTCTTATTTCTAACCCAAAAGAATTCTGGAGAGTAACAAAGTATCTCGTTGTTTTGGTGGATTAACTCTATAGACATTAGATCGCGGTGCTCTAAGACAATAGAACGCTGCGCTGAAAGACTTAGGAAAATTGTTGATGGGATCGCTAATATTTGAACCATATAAGGAATATAAGGGCATATAAGATAATAAAAAGTGAATGTATAAGTGTTGACTCATTAGTCCATGAGCTAAGTGGTCTACTGTATAAAAATCTAATTTCTAATATTTGAACCATATAAGGAATATAAGGGCACATAAGATATTGGTGTATTTAATTCTATGAGCGGAGCGGTCTAACTTCTAAAAGCGAAGCAATCTATCCTCTCAACTTAGAGATGGTAAAAAGAAAACTCCTTCGTTTCAAATTTTTCAGTGAATAAATGAGGATAATGTTTTTTCATTTCAGCATTCATTAATTCGATTGGAACATCTTCAAATTCACCATAAAAATGGACGTATTCCATGTATTTTTCCCCTTTCTTAAATTCTTGAAACATACTATCCGCTTCACCATCCCAATTTAATGGTTCGACATCCATCAGTCTACATATATTTTTATCGAAAGAAGGGGTACATTTCACCCATTTATTGTCCAGAAACATTTCCACATAGCCATGAAAAACAATCTCATTTTTGAATAAGTAACGTGATAACTTCTCAATTCCAACATGATTAGTTACAATAGAATAACCTAAGCGAGAAGGAATATTAAATTTCCTTGCGCAAGCAGCCAACACATTAGCTTTTTCAACACACCAAGCCCTTTTTTTCAGAAGAACATTGCTCGCCTTCAGAGCGTCTTGCCTTAAATCTAAATGGTATGGGTCATACAAGAAACGATCCCTGACATGGAAATACAATTGAACAGCAATTTCTCTTGGACTTTTAGAAGAATCTATAACAGATGTAAATTCATCAAAAGACGGATCTTTAAAATTCAAAAAACTCGTTTCTTTTAAAAATTCCTTCATTTATTCTTTACTTCTTGAATCAACTTTAAAATCGGCACTATCTCTTGGGTGTTATTTTCTACTGTCACTTTAGCAAGTGAATAAAACTTTTCTCGTGTGAAGAGATTCTTATCTATGAATTTAATTAATTCCTGTTTGGATTTCCCTTCTATCAAAGGCCGTGTATTCTTACCCTTTAATAATCTATCCGCTAGAACTTCACTTGTATTTTTTAAATAAACGGTTACCCCTAATTCATTCAGAAGTAACATGTTATTATTAAAACATGGCATTCCTCCACCGGTAGAAAGGACAAAGGCTGGAATATTTGCTAAACTTTGAATAAACATGGACTCCATTTTCCTAAAAGTTTCCTCTCCTTTTTCTTTAAAAATAGCAGCGATAGTCATGTTAGCGATTTCCTCAATAACTTTATCTGAATCAATAAAAGGAATCTTCAACTCAGAAGCCAACTTCTCTCCTAAAGTCGATTTTCCTGAGCCCATATAGCCAATAACAATAATTTTGTAATCCATAATTAATGGCAAAATAACAAAAATTCTTTGAAAGATATTTATTCAAGAATAAATAGTTTTTTTTTAAAAACTAGGATTCAATAACTTAAGGTGGAAAGACAACTTTTATTTGAAAAAAGTTAGTTCGTTACTTGTCAGTTAAAATAAACTGACTATCTTTGTACTCGCAATTACAGCAAAACAGTTACAATTTCAAAACAAGATTCTGTAGCTCAGCCGGTAGAGCAATACACTTTTAATGTATGGGTCCTGGGTTCGAATCCCAGCGGGATCACTTAACTAATTAAAAATCAGCAAGTTAGAGATACTTACTGACAAATGTACTGACAAAAGCTCTTGAGAAATCGAGAGCTTTTTTTCGTTTAGATTATTTTCCAGTTGGGATTGGATCAAACCCGAATGTTGTGGGGAGCTAAAAAAATTACTTTCAAATCTACTACTTTCATATAACCTTCAAATCTACTTCTGTTTTCATTTCTCACTTTTCCTTGATGAAGAGAAAATGTAATTTTCGAAGACAAGCGGTAGTGCTGGAAGTAAGCAAAAATCAAGGTCCTTTCCAAGGAATTTTTTACTCCATTCCATTTCGTAAAACCGTACGTAAATACTTTCCTTCACGCTATATTTCGCGAAAAAGCGAAACGCGATTACGGAAAATTTACAACTAATTCTGTGAAAAGACCATTTCATCTTCACTTCGAAATTAAATTAATATGTGACTCATTTTTGTGATATTCTATATTAGCCCACAACATTAGGGTTTGATCCATTGATACCCAATCTAAGGATATTAGGCTCTTGCTTGCCAGCTTCACGCCTACCCAAACTTGGTATTCCTCAGAAAGTTCTGCTCTGTCGCTAAGAACATTCCAAACAATTCGCTTACTTCCACAGCTCACTGTTGTAATATCACCTGTAAGTGATTTGGGAGTTCCTTTTGTTTGGTTTTGCTCTACAAATAACACCGAGACATCATACAAATCATTTCCAGTACACCCCACTAGATCGTTGGTTATTGCAATATTTTTACCCTCCAAAAAGAAATCTGGATTCTCTATTTGCTGAGCACTATATATTGTAATTGAGAAAAGAAAAAGCAGGAAAATTAGTTGTTTCATTTATCTAAAAATAAGTAGTTTCAAAAGTAAGTAGAAAAGCATTACCCTGAAAAATTTAGCAACTTTTAATAATAATAATGAGTAACTAGATTAAATCGGGGTTATTTATAACAAATAATTTAGAAAAATAATACATTTATATATACATATATCCCCTCTGAGAAACCATGATTTATTTCAGTTTTTGTTGGCTGTTTCGGCAATTTGCTGCAACTGTCGAAGATATCTGGCACAGGTCACCAATGGTAGCATATTTCGGTACTTGTCGGCAATTGTCGGCAATATTTAGAATCTAAAAAACTGACATTCAGATTTTTAACGTCTTTCTATTTTGATTAAAACAGATCATTTTTATTAGCGCTAAATAATTTAATAAAATAATTTTGAAAAAAAGGGCTTATTTAGTTTGATAATTTTTGAACTAAATAATTAGTAAGTGTATTTATTTCAGCATTCTATTCTTAGACCAAAAAAATAACTAATAGAATAGTTCTTTCATATTCTTCTCGCATTCAATGTGAACTTTAATTTTACATCCAATTTCACGTTTTCTGTATGCTACTATTTCTGTAATCTCGTTGATTACTTTTTCTTTATATCTTCAATAGATTTCAGTTCAAAAAAGGCTAATACTTTTACAAGTTTATTTGCTAACATGATTCCCTTACCAGCCCATTTGAGATAGAGGAAAATCGTATTTCTTACAAATCTTTCTTAAGCCATTATCTGATGAACAAAATTCATTTACTCATTGAATTATTAGTTTAAGCTTAGTAAGTTAATATAACTCTTTTATTGTGAGTTGTGTTGATGCTATTCTGCTTATTTAAAGGTGCACGTTTTAAGGAAAAGACAAACGTTTGATAAGAAGTCTTAATTCAGTTAATTTGAAAAATCAGAAGAAATCAAATAAAAATCAGAAGTTAGCAGCATGGCTTAACTTTGACTCTAGAATTTGATTGAAAGTTCATATTGGTATTTTTTAAAGAATTAAGCAAATTCATCTTCAGAGATTACAAAATTATAATTATAGGTTTTAAATCTTATTAACAACAATCTTAATTATTTTTTTCGTTTTATTTTGAAATTCAAAATAAAACACTATATTAGCTAAATATATGATTTTTAGACTTTTAATTATCTTTAAAGATAATTTTTTGATAAAAAATCAACT
>CAMDAO010000016.1 GCA_945888595.1 Chryseobacterium gleum
AAGGGTTTTAATAACAGGTGCAGCAGGGTTTTTAGGTTCCCATTTGTGTGACCGTTTTATAAAAGAAAATTATCATGTCATTGCGATGGATAATTTAATTACAGGTAGACTAAAAAATATAGAGCATTTATTTCCTCTTGAAAATTTCGAGTTTTATAATCACGATGTATCGAAGTTTATTCATGTTCCAGGAAAATTAGATTATATACTCCACTTCGCGTCACCTGCAAGCCCTATTGACTATCTGAAAATTCCAATTCAAACACTTAAAGTTGGTTCGTTAGGGATTCACAATTGTCTTGGTTTAGCAAAAGCAAAAAATGCAAGAGTACTAATCGCCTCTACTTCTGAAGTATACGGTGATCCAAGCGTTCATCCTCAACCAGAGGAATATTGGGGCAATGTAAATCCAGTTGGCCCGCGCGGTGTATATGATGAAGCGAAGCGTTTTCAAGAGGCGATTACAATGGCTTATCATACTTTTCATGGCATAGAAACAAGAATTGTACGAATTTTCAATACATACGGTCCTAAAATGAGATTAAATGATGGGCGTGTTTTACCCGCTTTCATCGGCCAAGCATTAAGAGGTGAAGATATTACGATTTTTGGCGATGGTTCACAAACTAGAGCTTTTTGCTATGTGGACGATTTAGTAGAAGGGATTTTTCGATTATTACATAGTAATTATTCAATGCCGGTAAATATTGGGAATCCTGACGAAATATCGATTAAAGACTTTGCCGAAGAAATAATAAAATTAACGGGGACAAATCAAAAAGTCGTTTTTCATGACCTTCCTGTTGATGACCCAAAACAGCGTCAACCTGATATTACAAAAGCACGAGAAATATTAAATTGGCAGCCGAAAATTGGACGATCAGAAGGGCTGAAAATAACCTACGAATATTTTCAAAGTTTATCTCAGGAAGAACTGACAAAGAAAGAACATAATGATTTTGAAAAATATATAATTCGATAATGGAATATTTCGCGCATGAAACAGCGATTGTCGATCAAGGCTGTATAATAGGAAAAGGAACGAAAATTTGGCATTTCTCTCATATTATGTCCAACTGTGAAATGGGCGAAGGTTGTAATATCGGTCAAAATGTTGTCGTTTCTCCTGGTGTAATTTTAGGTAAGAATGTGAAAATTCAAAATAATGTCTCAATTTATACGGGTGTTGAATGTGAAGATGATGTCTTCTTAGGTCCTTCGATGGTATTTACAAATGTTATTAATCCCAGGAGTGCAGTAAACAGAAAAAATGAATACGCTAAAACAATCGTTCGAAAAGGTGCAAGTATTGGCGCTAATGCGACGATCGTTTGTGGTCACGATATTGGTGAATACGCCTTTATTGGTGCAGGCTCAGTGGTTACAAAAACGGTTTTACCATATGCATTAGTGGTAGGTAATCCTGCAAGACAAATTGGATGGATGAGTGAATTCGGCCAACGTTTAGAATTTAACTCTGATGGTCTGGCAATTTGTGTAGAAAGTAATGAAAGATATTGTTTAGAAAATAGTGAAGTAAAAAAAATAGCACAGTAATAGAAGCATGAATAATAAAATAAAATTTGCAGTTGTCGGTGCAGGCCATATAGGGAAAAGGCACGCAGAAATGATTACCAGAGAAGATGAAGCGGAATTAATAGCAATGGTGGATGTTCGTTCGCAGGAAGAATGTGGGGCTGAACATTTTAATGTTCCGTTTTTTAAAAGTATTGAAGAACTTTTAGCATCTGATTTGGTGATTGATGTAGTAAATATTTGCACGCCTAATGGATTGCATGCAGAACAAAGTCTTGCCGCATTAGAGGCTAAAAAACATGTTGTTTGTGAAAAACCTATGGGATTATCAAAAGATAATTGTGAAAAGGTGATTTTCAAATCATTACAAATGTCGAAAAATGTATTTTGTGTCATGCAAAACAGATATTCTCCACCTTCTCAGTGGATAAAATCAATTGTTCAGGATAAAGTTTTAGGCGATATTTTTATGGTTCAGTTAAACTGCTACTGGAATCGGGATGATAGATATTACAAAAAAGGAGGTTGGAAAGGGACACCTGATTTGGATGGGGGGACATTATTTACTCAATTTTCTCATTTCATCGATATCATGTACTGGCTTTTTGGTGATATTGACAATATTCAAGGTCGCTTTGCTGATTTTAATCACAAAGAATCAACTACTTTTGAAGATTCTGGTTTAGTAAGTTTTGACTTTATTAATGGCGGAATGGGATGTATTAACTACTCGACTTCCGTTGCTGATCAAAATTTAGAAAGCTCTTTGACTATTATTGGTAGTAAAGGAAGTGTAAAAATTGGTGGTCAATATATGAACGAAGTAGAAGTTTGTAATATTAAGGATTATGAAATGCCTGTCTTAGCTGCTTCAAATCCTGCAAATGATTATGGTCCTTACAAAGGATCTGCGGCAAACCATAATTATGTCATTCAAAATGTCATCAATACATTAAAAGGAAGAACAACAGCAACTACAAATGCGTTAGAAGGTTTAAAAGTTGTTGAAATTATAGAACGAATATACAAAATAAGAAATGAGCAACTCAATTTACAATAAGTTAATACAAAAAGAAGCTACTCTTGCTGTAATAGGTTTGGGGTATGTTGGTTTGCCAATTGCTTTGGAATTCTCAAAAAAAATTAAAGTAATCGGTTTTGATATCAATCAAGAGCGTGTGGATTTAATGAAAAATAAAATTGATCCAAGTAATGAGTTAATCGCCTCAGATTTTGAAGAGTGCGACATTCAATTCACTACGTCTTTGGATGATTTAAAAGATGTTCAGTTTTTTATTGTAGCGGTACCGACACCTATAGATGGTTCAAACTTACCAAATCTTGCTCCATTGCTGGGTGCTAGTTCAACTGTTGGGAAAGTTTTGAAAAAAGGAGATTATGTGGTGTTTGAGTCAACCGTTTATCCTGGTTGTACAGAAGAAGATTGTATTCCTGTTTTAGAAAAAGAATCTGGTCTTACCTTCAAAAAAGATTTTATGGTCGGTTATTCTCCAGAAAGAATAAATCCTGGTGATAAAGAACATACGCTTAAAAATGTGATTAAAGTCGTTTCTGGCTGTTGTTCTGTTTCTCTTGATGAAATTGCAAGGACCTATGAATTAGTTGTTGATGCTGGTGTTCATAGAGCTACTACAATAAAAGTTGCGGAGGCAGCAAAAATTATTGAAAATACGCAAAGAGACCTAAACATCGCTTTGATGAACGAATTGTCTATCATTTTTAATCGGCTAAAAATAAACACTTTTGATGTTCTTGAAGCTGCTGGTACAAAATGGAATTTTTTGAAGTTTTCTCCAGGATTAGTAGGTGGACATTGTATCGGAGTGGATCCATACTACCTTACGCACAAAGCAGCTCAAGCTGGATATCATTCAAAAGTGATTACTAGTGGTCGCTACGTGAACGATTCAATGGGGTTTTATATTGCTAAACAGACCGTCAAAAAAATTATCGCGCAAGGAAAGCATATTCAGGATGCAAAAGTATTGGTAATGGGTGCGACTTTCAAGGAAGATGTTTCAGATATTAGAAATTCAAAAGTAATTGACGTTATTAATGAGTTAAAATCTTTCCTTGTTCATGTAGATATTTTAGACCCGCATGCGTCTTCTAAAGAAATGGAAAAAGAGTATGGCGTTTCTTTAATTGAGGAAGCGAATAATGACTATGACGCAATCATTGTTGCGGTTAATCATAAAGAATATCATAACATGTCAGAAACGAACTTTAAAGCATTATTGAAAAATGAAGAAGGAATTTTTGTTGATGTTAAAGGGATTTTCAAAGGAAAAATAAAAGACCTAGAATACTGGAGCTTATAAAAATGGATTTCAAAAAAAACATATTAGTAACTGGAGGTGCAGGATTTATTGGCTCTCATGTTGTGCGCTTATTCGTTAATAAATATCCCGAATACCATATCATTAACTTTGATAAATTAACCTATGCGGGGAATTTATCAAACCTCGTAGATGTAGAAAAAAAAGGAAATTACACATTCGTAAAAGGTGACATTTGCTCAGTAAAAGACGTAACGGAAGTTTTTGAAAAATATGCTATTTCTGATATTATTCACCTAGCTGCAGAATCACATGTGGATCGTTCAATTGAAGGTCCAATGGAATTCGTTTTAACAAATGTTGTTGGAACAGTAAATTTACTGCAAATATCAAAGGATTTTTGGAAAAATGGCGATCATGTTTTTCACCATGTTTCAACAGATGAAGTATTTGGAAGTTTAGGAAGCGAAGGTTTATTTGAAGAAATAACACCCTATGACCCAAGAAGTCCATATTCTGCCTCCAAAGCGTCATCTGATCATTTTGTACGTGCATTTTTTCATACCTACGATTTCCCCGTTAAAATGTCTAATTGCTCTAACAATTATGGTAGCCATCATTTTCCGGAAAAATTAATACCATTAGTAATTCATAATATTGTCAATAAAATTCCTATTCCAATTTATGGAAAAGGCGAAAATATTCGTGATTGGTTGTGGGTTGAAGATCATGCAAGTGCTATTGATGTCATTTTTCATAATGGAAAAATAGGCGAGTCTTATAATGTTGGAGGATTAAATGAATGGACAAATATTGATCTTGTTCGCTATTTATGCCAAATTTTAGATGTAAAGCTAAATCGAACTCCTGGTGAAAATGAAACATTAATTACGTATGTGAAGGATCGCGCAGGACATGATGCTAGATACGCTATTGACGCATCAAAATTAGAAAAGGAGCTCGGATGGAAACCTTCTATAGTATTTGAACAAGGGCTTGAAAAAACGGTAGATTGGTATTTGTCAAATCAAGAATGGGTTTCAAAAGTAACAAACGGGGCATACCAAGATTACTATGATAAAATGTATAATTAAGATCTTTATTTAACCTAAATAATTTATTCAAAAAATGGGCTTTTTATCCAATTTGTTTTCAAAAAAAGAAGTACTGCTTCCTATTAACTTGTCGGTTTTGAAAACAGATATGCATAGCCATTTGATTCCAGGCATTGATGATGGATCTCAATCGATGGATGAAACCATTGCAATGATCGCGAAATTTAAAGAACTTGGATATAAAAAAATAATTACCACACCGCACATCATGAGTGACTTTTATCGCAATACACCTGAAATCATTCTTGGTGGTTTAGCAGAAGTTAGAGAAGAGTTAAAAAGAATTAATTTAGATATTGAAATCGAAGCTGCAGCTGAATATTATTTTGATGAAACTCTCTTTCATACCTTAGAATCTGATTCATTTTTAACATTTAACAAAAATCATGTTTTAATAGAATTTTCATTTTCTTCAGAACCGCAAGGGCATGAAAAATTATTTTACGACATGAGAATAAAAGGATATAAACCCGTAATTGCTCATTTTGAAAGATATATTTATTTTCATGGTTCTGTAGAAAAAGCTCAGGAATGGAGAGAAAAAGGAATGCTGATTCAGATGAATATTAATTCTATCTTTGGTCATTATGGGCCAGGAGTTAAAAAACAGGCTGAAAAACTAATTGATTCAGGCCAAATTGATTTCATCGCCACTGATTGCCACAGAATTGATCATCTAAATTTATTAGAACAAAATTTATCGAATAAATATTTAAAGAAGGTTCTAGAATTGCCGCTTCACAATATCAATCTTTAAAAAAGAGTGAAAATTATATTGACCCAAAAAGAAAATGGAAGTATTTTTTTTATTAAGCCTAAAAATAAAGTCCATATCCACTCCATTTGTGATTTGAATACATCAATGCTGGAAAAGGAATCTTGATATAATTTAATTGTTTACAAATCGCCTTCAGCCACACTCTCTTAATCGGCAATCGACTAAAATCAATATCTAATGATAACACCCATTCTCTTTGCGAATGATAGGTAATATTTGTGGTATTATCAATATACACTTCCTGATCTCCCACCAATTTTTGATTTACACTATAACCAACTGAAAAACAAAGCCAATCAGGAATTTTAGATGATTTCATGAAATTTGAAGGACTAAAACTCATCCAATAAGTCTGACCATTGTAATCTTTTAATACACTTTGCGAAAAAGTACTGCCTAAAACATTCGGTCGCAGTTTCGCATATCTAGTTGGATGGTATGAAAATTTTAAAATAAACTTTTCTTCATTCCATATTAGATCCTGAGCTGCAAATGAAATGACTCCTAAAGAATTTGCTGTCATATCACTCCATGAAAAACCCCATTCAGCGCTTCTTGCATCCAAAACCTCTAATGTGGTTTGAAGTCCTAAACCAATTCCAGCTCCCAACAATATCGCTTGCTTGTTTTTTAAACCTGACCATTTAAATACATCACTCGTTACCTTACTCAATTTGTTAGCTGTATAAAAATGGCCCACCTTATCCATTTGAAGCCAATTGGAAAAATCATTGTAGGTATGGAATTTTGCTTTTGGGTAATCTGCATACCACACCTTCGATAAACCAATCGTTCCAATAGACCACGCTGTCCCTATACTCGCAGCAGAAAAAGCTACACGTCTGCCATTTACACTATCAGATTGTTTAAAAATAGAGGATTGACCAACACTTATTTGTGCAAGAAAAAAACAAAAAATTAATGAATAGCAAAATTTCATTAATTCGAAGGTAATTGAAAAAATTCAAATACGATAACTAGTCAATAAATTTAAAAAAGAATTGTTCGTTTTAACATTTTAAAGACTAAATTTAGAGTTTAGGGCATTAAATTTTGGCTAAAATTTGACATTATATTTGTTAATCAACTTGTTAGCAATAATTGTAATGCTCATAAAATATAAGAGAGAGGCAATTATTAAGTCTTTAATTTATAAATTTCAAAATTTAAAAAAATATTTACATTAATTACAATACTAAATTATGAATGCAACTAGGAGAGATTGGACAGAAATTAAAACAAATGATAGTTGGGCAATTTTTAAAATAATGTCTGAATTTGTTGAAGGATATGAAAGAATGTCTAAAATTGGACCCTGCGTTTCTATTTTTGGATCAGCTAGAACGAAACCCGACAATAAATATTTTCAACTTGCCATTGAAATTGGAGAAAAATTAGCAAAATCAGGATATGGAGTAATAACAGGTGGTGGCCCTGGTATTATGGAAGCTGCCAACAAAGGAGCTCAAGAAGCGGGTGGAAAATCAGTGGGACTAAATATTGAATTGCCATTTGAACAAAATCACAATCCGTATATCGATGCTGAACATAACTTAGAATTTGATTATTTCTTTGTTAGAAAAGTTATTTTTGTAAAGTACTCTCAGGCATTCATAGTAATGCCCGGTGGATTTGGTTCCATGGACGAAATGTTTGAAGCCATTACTTTAATTCAAACAAAAAAAATAAATCTTAGACCCATTGTGCTTGTTGGGAAAGCATATTGGGCAGGCCTTGTGGACTGGATAAAAAAAGTGATGTTGGAAGAAGAGCTAAATATTTCTCCTGATGATTTAAACTTATTTACAATGGTAGATACTGCTGATGACGCAGTGAAATACATTGACGATTTTTATCAGAATAATCACTTAACTCCAAACTTTTAATAAAAATCATACTATTTTACATAGGAGAAATAAAATAAATGTATTTCTCATTTCTTAATTTCCTTATATTTGTTATTCGATTGGATGTACACATGGAATTAATTAAAAAAATCAGAGATTTTGTTTGGAGTAAACATTTTCTAAAACAGTTAGGGATATTGATTTTAACTTATATTTTTATTGTAAGTTTTGTGATTTTATATCTTGATAGCTACACAAATCACGGACAAAAAATATCAGTCCCTAATTTAGTAGGGAAAAATATAAATAACATTCAATCTCTTCTTGAAGAAAATGATCTCGTATTTGAAGTGATAGAATCAAAATATGATCCAAAAAAACCAGAAGGAACAATTCTAGAACAAGATCCCATCGCGACATCCATCTCAACTATTTATGTGAAAGAAGGGCGAATTATTCGACTGCGAATTTCTAAGAGAACGGATTTAGTTGAAATGCCTAGTTTAATTAATAAATCTGAACGTTTTGCGCTACAAGTGCTCAAAAATAGAGGCCTAAAATATAGATTAGAATACCAACCCTCAAATGAAGAAGATGGGGCGGTTCTTTCTCAAAAATTCAATGGAAGATTAATAAAAGAGGGGCAAAAAATTCAAATAGGATCAGTTATTTTGTTAATTATAGGTAGAAATGAGGAAGGTGTGCCTGTTCAAATACCTAATTTATATAGCTTGACGATTTCCGCTGCACAAGATAGTATAAACAAAATTCCTTCGCTGGAATTCTTATTTATTTGCCCGGATTGCATAACGCATGAGGATACGCTTTCTGCGAAAATAAATGAACAGACACCTGAATATTTAGAAGGTGTTTTATCTCCTTCTGGAACAAAAGTTACTGTATTTGCTACACCAAATTTCAAAGAAGAATAATCTGAAGAAAAATAATGAATGAGTAAGCTCTAGTAATACATGACAATTAAATTATTTATGAAATTAATATTCTTCTGCGCTGTGCTAATTCTAAAGTGTTCAGTTCTCTTTTCTCAAGGAGAAGAAATAGCTCCGATGATATCTAATCCAGACATTGTTTTTAATACAAAATCAAATAATAAAAATGTAAAGGCAAGCTCATTAACTTTTGATAGTACATTTTTGTATTTTCCTGATACATTAAAATTGCCCTTTTTCGATGAATTTAGTAAAAATAAATTTCAACAATACAGCGCTAATTTCTCAGATCTAGGAGTTACATCAGACAAGAAGTATCATTTAATAGATAATAGTACACTTTTACCTTTATCTCTCGATTCAATTTTTTCGAGTGACATTACGTACCATCGTATCGTTAATATTGACAATATAACTTATACCGATGTACATTTTAATCCACATCCCATCAAAATTGGAAGCTTAGTTTCTTACCCTATTAGTTATGTTACTACAAATGTCTATCCTCCCTATTATATCTATGATTCTTTAGGAGTTTCTGGTGATATTTCAGACACGATTTGGATTCCCTCTCCAATAAAACAAGACTCTGCTACAAAATTCTTTGCATATCTAAACGATACAAACTCTTATTGGCTAGATAGTTATGCTTATCACAATTATCGATTCGCTGTCAATCCTTGGTCGATTGGTGTAGCTACTTTTGACGGCTTAGATGATAAAGGAAAGGCGTATTCACTTGGATCCATTTCAACAAATTATGCTGACTATTTGACATCTAAGCCCATAGATTTATCGATTAATTCTGCTTCAGATTCAATTTATTTAAGTTTCCTTTATCAATCTGGAGGTTTTGGCGAAGAACCAGATGAAACAGATTCACTGATATTAGAATTCTACTCAAAAGATTTGGATCAATGGAATCGAATTTGGAGTGCAAAAGGTACTGCTGATTTAGAATTTAAAGTAGGACACATTCCTATAAAAAATGTTCAGTATTTTAAGAAAGGTTTTCAGTTTAGATTTAAAAATTATGGACGTATCTCTGGTAGTTTTGATGTTTTCAATTTAGATTATGTGAATCTGCGCGCCAGTTCAGGACATCAAGATACTTTATTTAAAGATTTTGCGTGGGTTTACCCAATAACAACCCTTTTGAACGATTACACTTCTGTGCCTTGGGATCATTACAAAAGTAATTTTCCAGGTAAAATGTCACCTATTGTTAATTTGGTTGTGAGAAATGGAAGTAACATATTTGAGAATACGTCTACGCCAGGAAAAATAGAGATTGAATATGATGCTGTAACTGAAGGTGCATTTACTATAACTGGTAATTCCTTTTCCGGTGGTGTATTAAATTATGCTCCAAGAACAATCTATTCTACCCTCCATGATCTTTCCGGCGGTTATCAGTATGATGCATCAAAATTAGGTACAAATCAAACTTTTACTATTATTGGAACGGCTCCTGTAGGCTTTGAAAATTACCCTCAAAATGATTCAACATTTAGTGAACAATATTTTGGAAACTTTTATAGTTACGACGATGGCTCCGCTGAAGCAGCTTATGGAGTGACGGGCACAGAATCTGAACTGGCCGTCCAATATATTCCGTATGAATCTGATTCAATTATCGGTGTGATGACAAACTTTGTGGAAGCTGCGACCGATGTTTCAAATAAGTTGTTTCTTCTGACGGTATGGGATGATGATAGCGGTAAACCTGGTAACATTCTTTATCAAGATAATATATTCTTCCCGAGATCTCCAAAATATGGTTCTACTACTAATAAATTGTACACCTATTATTTTACCGATACACTAAAAGTGCATGTCAATGGTGCTTTTTACATTGGATGGAAACAATTTGATTCAGAAAGCCTAAATATTGGTTTTGATAAAAACATCATAACGAATAATAAAACATTTTATAGCAATAACGAGGGAATCAGTTGGAATAATTCGTCGATTGAGGGTTCAGTAATGATTCGCCCCATCTTTTCAACGGCAATGGATCTAGAATTAAACATATCGGAAAATAAAATATCCAATAAAAATCTTCATATTTATCCAAATCCAACGACAGGAATTGTGCAAATAAAAAATACACCTGAAGGATTTAATGGTATCGACATCTATAACATTCAAGGAAAATTACTTATTTCAACAACTACAGAATTAGAAATTGACTTAAATAATTACCCTGTTGGCTTGTATTTATTTAGGGTAAAAAATTCAAGTGGTAAAATTTACAAAGTGATAAAAAACTGATGCAAGAAGAATTCGAAGAAATTGAGAATGAGGAAAATGAAGAAGATGAATTATTTGAACATTATCGTTTTAAAGTAGATCCTGGTCAAGAAATATTGCGGATTGATAAATTTTTATTAGATCGACTTCCAAATACGTCTCGCAACAAAATTCAATTCGCTGCAAAGAATGGCAATGTATTGGTAAATAACGTAGCAATAAAACCCAATTACAGAGTAAAACCAGGTGATGAAATTTCAATTGTGATGCCATACCCTGTGCGGGAAATAGAATTAATCGCCGAAAATATTCCTATTCAAATCGAGTTTGAAGATGAGTTCCTAGCAATTGTCCATAAACCATCTAACATGGTCGTTCACCCTGGTTATGGCAATTATACGGGTACATTAGTGAATGCTATGGTATATCATTTTGATAATTTACCTTATCGTATTCAAGATTATTTCGGACGTCCAGGACTAGTGCATCGATTAGATAAAAACACTACAGGATTAATGGTCATAGCTAAAACAGAACATGCTCTTTCTCATTTAGCGAAACAATTTGCGGATCGAACAACTGAACGAAGATACAATGCCTTGGTATGGGGAGATGTGCTAGAAGATGGGACCGTAACAGGACATATTGGTCGTTCTCTAAAAAACAGAAAAGTTATGACTGTTTTCCCTGAAGGTGATTATGGTAAACACGCTGTAACTCACTACAAAGTACTTGAGCGATTTGGACTTGTTACTCTCATAGAATGTAAACTTGAAACTGGAAGAACACATCAGATTAGAGCGCATTTAAAACATATTGGACACCCATTATTTAATGACAATGAATACGGGGGTGATCGAATAGTGAGGGGAACTACACATACAAAATATAAAAAATTTATTGAAAATTGTTTTTCATTAATTCCAGGACAAGCTCTTCATGCCAAAACATTAGGTTTTACACATCCCGTTTCTGGCGAGAATCTTCAATTTGACTCTGAACTAGTTGAAGGATTTCAAAAGATTCTTAAGAAATGGAGGAATTATACAACTGACAGCGAATAAGAAAAAAATTTTTATAATTAACATAACTGTTGCTTATAATAAATATTATTTGTTACTTCGTCCATAATTTTGAAATATTACTTTTGACATGAACTATAAAATTATCTTATTACTAGCTTTTATTAGCAATTCGTTAGTAGGCTTTTCACAAAAAATTCTTCAAAAAGCAGAAATCGTCTACAGTAGCCAAAATTATGCGACTGGTGTTGAAATCCTAAAGCAAGCTTATGATAATTTAGCGAAAAAAGGAGGTAAAGTAAAAGATGAAAAAGGGGAGCTTGCTTATAAAATTGCTGAAAGCTTCAGACTAACAGAATCATTTAAAGACGCGAATGAATGGTACAATAGATCAATCGATCTTGAATATTTTGAGGTTCAACCATTAGTGTATTTCTATAACGGGGAAATGTTAAGAATAATGTCGGAATTAGAAAAAGCAAAAAAAAATTATTTGCTTTATAAAAATCTAGTGAAGGAAGCACTACCGAACGATACCAAAGCCGATATCGGGATAGCTTCGTGTGATGCAAATCAGGAAATTAAATCCGATAAAACTAAACATGTAATAGAGAGTCAAACAGCATTAAATCAAACTGGATTTGACATGGCTGCAATGTTTGGCGATATCAAAACAACAAAATTATATTTTAGCTCAAGCAGATCTGGTGTTATTGGAGGGGATGATTCAAAGCCTGATCCAAGAACTGGAGATATGTACATGGATATCTGGGTTTCTCAAATAGACGCAAAAGGTAACTGGGGAGAACCTAAACTGATGCTCGGTGAAGAAATCAATACAATTGATAGCGAAGGAACTATTTGTTTCGACGGGAAATATAAAATGATGTTCTTTACAAGATGTCCAAACGAGAAAAAGAAAAACTTAGGCTGCGAAATTTGGGTTTCTGAGGCAAAATCTAAAGAAGAATGGGGGGCTCCAAAAAAAGTGTTATTAACTCAAAATGACACAATAACGGTGGGCCATCCATGTGTATCTGCTGATGGAAAATTTTTACTTTTCGTTTCTGATCTGCCAGGCGGCTATGGTGGCCGAGATTTATGGTATAGTACGTATGAAAAAAAGACTGATACTTGGTCTCTTCCTCTAAATTTAGGACCAGAGATTAATACTGCTGGAAATGACATGTTTCCAACTTTCGCTAAAAATGGTGACTTGTACTTTGCTTCTGACGGAATCATAGGATTAGGGGGGCTCGATATTTTCATTGCGAAAAAAGTGGGAGATGAATTCAAATGGGAGAACCCAAAAAACCTAGGATTTCCCATTAACTCAGAGAACAATGATTATTCCTTAATTGAATATACCGACAAAAAAGGATATTTCACTTCAGAAAGAAAAAACACGAATGGGAACTATGATGCTGATATTTACGCATACGATTTACCTCCCAATACTTTTGACTTGTGTGTTATCGTAAGTGAAATTGGACAGAAAAACATAAAAATTGCAGATGTCAAAGTCATTATAACTGGAAAAGATGGCGCTAATTCATGGGAAGGTTATACGAAAAAGGATGGGAAAATTTGTTGGGACAAAAGACCTAATGGAGACAGATATCTATCTGAAGAAATGGCTTATTCGATTTCAATAAGTAAAGATGGGTATCATGCTGATAAAAATGGAGCGAAAATTACTACCATTGGACTAACAAATAGTCAAAGTTTTGCTGTTGAACTAGCTTTATTGCCAATAATACCGCCGGTTATTCGTTTGCCAGAGGTTAGATATCCTTTCAATAAATGGACACTGCTAGTTGACTCAACAATCAATTCAAAAGATTCCTTAAAATTCGTTTATGATCTAATGACAGAATATCCTGGATTAATTCTAGAGTTAAGCTCGCACACAGATGCTCGTGGTACAGATGATGCCAATCAACTACTTTCAGAAAATAGAGCAAAAGAATGTGTAAAATATTTAGTAACTGAAAAAGGTATAGATCAAAGACGCTTGATACCTGTCGGACAAGGAGAACATACTCCTGCAAAATGGATCGATCCTGTATCTGGTGATACAATTATTTTAAATGAAGCATACATAAATCAATTTAAAACAACTGACAAAGTCAAATTTGAAAAACTTCACCAATTAAATAGACGTACAGAAGCAAAAATATTATCTATGGATTTCGATCCTGCAACCGCTTCTCCAATTGTCCCTGGAACTCCAAAACCAGCTGTTGTTGCACCTAAATAAGCTGAAAAAAAATAATAAAGACTGATAAAAAGAAAAGAAGGCTATTTGATATTCAAATAGCCTTCTTTTTTATAGTTTTAAATCTCGTTTTAAATCATCAACTTTTCACTTCAGGCACAAATTTCAACGAAATAGAATTTACACAATGTCGTGTATTTTTGCTAGTTAATCGCTCTCCATGAAACAAATGACCTAAATGCCCTTGGCAATTCGAACAAATAATTTCAGTTCTTCGACCATCTTTGTCCAAAAGATGAGTAACACTCCCAACAATTTCATCGTCAAACGATGGCCAACCGCAGCCTGAATCAAATTTATCTTGAGCCTGATATAATGCAGATTCGCACTGCCTACAAACATAGGTTCCGATTTCATTCAAATGATAATATTCTCCTGAAAATGGAATCTCAGTTCCTTTCAATAAAATAACAAACTTTTCTTCCTGTGTTAGTAAATTCCATTCCGATTTTGATTTCATGTCTCTACTTTAAAGTGATCTCTTTATTTAATTAACAGCAAAAAATGGAACGGAATTTTTTATTAAATACTTATCCCACTAATTTGAGATTCAAATTCTTGCAAAAAGAAATTCATCGACTGTTTTAATATATTTTCTTTTCCATTTTTAGCTTTAATAAATATTCGAGCTCCATTTTCATCCACCTCAAAATTAATATATTTGATAATATTTAAAATTTTCACACCGCCTTCTAAATCAAAAGTACTCAAATCCATTCCTTCAAAATTAACAAAACCAGTAATGGCTTTTTTTCCAAAACTTTCGCATCCTTGAGGTATTATTAATCCCTTCCCAACTGCAGGACTATTATTAATTGAAGAATAACAACAAATTCCATTCTTAGTTATACTAGTAACCATTGAACCATTAGACAAAAAAGATTTCGCCATCTCTGCTAATGGCTTTCCTTTTTTACCTAGTCCCATATAAATATTAAAATCAGGAACCATCGAGCCATTTTTACCTGGTTCTCCCAACATCACTGCACCCAACTGACCATTACTAACGCCTGAAAGCGGATTCTCACCAAGCATCATCAACGGTCCTTGCATATCTAGTTTTTCAGTCATTTTATTTAATGCCTCAGGAGAAAAATCATTCACAAAACTTTGTAATTTTTCAATGTCAAAATTCAAAGAAAAACCTACTATTGGTGAGCCATGACCAAGATTTGAAAGAATTGTAGCTTTCTCGTTTGCTTTTAAAAACATCCTCTTTTTCAGTGCTTCCGAGAAAAAATTCTTTGTTTCAATGATTACCTGACCATCATCAAAGGCAAATGTGGTTTGACTATAAGAATCTACAACCAATTCTCTAATTTCATCTTGCTTGCTTTGATCTAATTTTGATAGTTGAGTGTCTGAAGTAGCGTAAAGTGACTCTAGACTGCAACCCAATACAATGTCGCCATTTTGAGAAAGAATCGAATCAACTCTTCCTTCTGAGGAGTCTCCTGAGGACATTTCAAATGCCTTTTTCAATGACTCTTTTACATTCGTCTTGCTAGTTTTGGAAATAATGATTGCCAAATCATTTTTAATACCTATACTTAGCTCTCCGAATTGAGCAAAATTCAAATCACCATCCTTCTCAAAATCGTACCCCTTTTGCACTAAATTCGCTACTAATGAGTCTGCACTTTTGACAGAAATAAAGGCATAAAACGCTTTTGGTTCAGCGTCTGCAGTAAAAGGTCCTTCAACTGCATAATATATAGCCTGTTTTGTGTCTATACTTTTACTAAATTCATTTAAAACGGATTCAATAATAGTTCCAAATTTTGGGACGCTTTTATATTCTGCCTTGTTCAAAAGTGTGTTAATTTCAACCTTTCCAAAAATAGCAACTGAATGATTTTCTTTAATAAAAGCAGATAAATAATCTTTCACCTGACGTTTGTCATTGTTCCTTCCACAGGAAACGACTAACAGTGCTAGAGTAAAAAAAGCTAATAACACTCTAATTTTCATGATTTTAAATCTTTATTGAATATAATTTTAAAGAAAAATATTGATTTGTTGTATAAAAGTAATAAATTTTAAGTAAAATAGCATAATTACCCAAAGTTGAATTAATTTTGATACATGCATTTAGTTGAACCTTTTTTTGAGTGGAGAAATTTATATATCGCGTCAGATGACCCGGCCTCTCCATTTTATAACCAAGAATACAGCGAATTTGAGTTCCACAATTCTATATATAATTTCTATATTCATCCTCAATGGGATTCAATGGGATCTTCTACTTTATTTCTTAAAATAGTGTACACTGAATATGAAGATGGTTTTGCCGTTATTGAATTGATCGGAGAATGGAATGATGCGATTGAAAATGATATTATGACCTTCAAAAGAGATATTATTGAACCAATGATAAATGTAGGCATAAATAAATTTATTTTAATCGGAGAAAATGTCTTGAATTTTCATTACTCAGATGACTGTTACTACGAAGAATGGTCCGATGATGTGGAAGATGGATGGGTAGTGGCTGTTAATTTTCATGAACACGTTATAAATGAATTTCAAAGAATAAACATAGATAACTATTTTGTGATGGGAGGTGAACTTCAATATATTGAATGGAGAACGTATTCCCCCTTCCAATTATTTAAAAAAATAAATGGGATAGTAAGTAGAAGATTGGGTGTTTAAATTTACATATTAAATTAACAAATAAAAACCTCAGTTATAAAATAACTAAGGTTTTACAATTTGTCTAATTTCTAGTATCTAAAAATCTAATGTCTTTCCGCCTTGAGTCCAGAAGATTATTTTTGAATCATTATTTTTTTCTCCATTACATTGTTGTTTACAAACATATTCACAACATACATTCCGTTTTTAAGATCTTCGGGTAAAACAATTTTTTTACTATTTTTTCCAATAACTGATTGTCCTAGATCATGCGTGAAAACTGAACGACCATTCATATCAACTAAATTGAAATACATTTCTCCAGAAACCAACGAATTGAAATCCATAACAACTGAATTACTAGAAGAAGAATAACCTGCTGTAAAGTTATATTTATCTGAAAATTTTTCGAGTAAATTTGCTGAAGGACTAGCTAAAACAGTTTGAGATAAATATACAATGTCACCACCAGTCTGATTTGTAGCACCTTTACCCGACAATGTTGCAACATAAAATGTCACATCACCGACATCCGTTCCTGGAGCTGTCCATGTCCATGTCCAATTTACAGGTGTAGAAGATGTATGAGTAACTCGTCCAGTAAGTATCTGTGTGCCAGAAACTGCGGCTATAGTTCCTACCATAGCGTTAGAGCTGTTCATTGCAACTGCCTGAAAACCTGTTCTAAGTGGGCTGCCCGACATGGTTAAAGCAACATTATAAGTGCTCCCAACTGTATAAGAAGAAACAGGTGTTATACCTGTGGCAATTGTTAATGTATTTACTGATGCGCCAGATTGAGCCGTTCCTGAATGGCATGCTGTACAATTATCATCTCCAGGAGCACCTGCAAATAAACCATTTTTACCTCCGGAGTTTAAAATGTGTAATTTTGAGATTTTTGAGGTCTCTTCATTTTTCTGAAAAGAAAAAACTCCTGCCGATAAAACAATCACTGATAAGATAATGTAATTTTTTTTCATTTTTTTATTATTAAGTTAACACTATAAAAGTTTGAAATAATTATTTTTTTATGAAAATTGGTTTTAAAACAAACCACGACAAGGCTGGAAAAAAAAGTAGAGGCATCAAATAACATTTATAATAATCTATCATAACACCTGCTTCTTCATTTTTAAATTCTGGATCTGTCATTTGTAAAACGTGGAAAATAGACATGAAAGTAATCATAGTAACTAACAGATTAAATGTAAATTCAGAAATACTTTCTTTTTTTATGAGCTTCTTAATTCCTAAAAATACAAAAAACCCAATCATAAATGCAATTAAATTGTTTATAAATACAGCTGTAATTCCGAAGGATTCTGAAAAGTCAACAATTTTGTGGAAATAAATGTTCATGTAAACATAACTGAAAACAGTTGAAAACAAAGAAGATGATATCGAAAGTAAAAAAACATTTTTAAACATAATATTATTTTTTAGAAACGGGTACACTAAACTCAATTTTCATAACATCTGGCACCGCTTCACTTGCATGACCAATTTTATAATCTGTCCTTTTAACGTTAAAAGCGCCCGTAAATTTTGCTGTTTCACCAGATTTCGTATATACCATAGGAATTTTCACAGCTTTTGATGTGCCTTTCAATTTTAAATTTCCAGTAATTGAATAACCTGTTGTGGATTTTTCAATTTTAGTAGAAACAAATGTAATAGCTGGATATTTAGCTGAATTAAACCATTCTTCAATCTGGGCTTTTTTGTTCATCATTCCATTTCCCGTGCTAATAGAAGATACTGCTATAGATAAATCAAACTTCGAAGTAGCTAAATCTGCCTCATCGAATTTTATGGCTCCTGTAAATTCTTTAAATGCACCGGATGGATCTTTACTGATAAACTTAATAGAAAAATCATCTTTAATTTTCCATTCTGTTTGCACAACTGATACAAATGCAGAAGTTACCAAAAGAACTCCAGTAACTAGGGGATAAAATATTTTTTTCATTTCTTTTCTTATTTATTATTTTTAATTATTTAATTTTCCTTGACCTATCCAGCAATTGAATAGTTTTATTATTGTATCATTAGTTGAACTAGTACCCATTGGCATTTGGAATGGAGTATGTCCAGGCTTCATAGAATTTACAATTGACGTAGCATTTATAGAAACTTTATCATAAGTCGTCAAGTCATATCCCCCAGCGCTTGAGCTTGCATCATGACAACCAGTGGTAGCGCATGTAATATCAACGAAAGGTTTGATTGATGTTGAATAAAAAATAGTATCTGGGCATTCAGCTGTTAAAACAATTTGATTAATAATTACTGGAGCAGCTGTCTTTTCTTTTGCACAAGAGACGAGTAACAATTTAGCAGAAATCAATCCTACTAAGACAAAAAACAATATTCTACATTTCATAATTGAGTATGTTTTAGTTATTATCCTTTCATGTATTTTCTTCCAATACAGAAACCAAGCCTAAATTGTCCTTTTGACCAATCTTGGAACGTGTAAGGAATAAATTGAGTTTCACCAAATCCCGTTGAATTCGTCAAATTAACAGTAAAATTATGGCCAAATGTAACCCATTCTACAGCAACTCCAAGGCTGTTCTTATTTGTTTGTCTTACATCTGTTCCGTGTATATTTTGATAATATTCGATGATTACCCCTACTTTAGAATTAACCGCATATCGAATAGAACCTCCCATAGAAAAAAGGGCATTAATATCATTGGAAGCAACATAATTTCTATAAACTAATGTAGGCATCAAAGCAAGACTTATTCTTTTCCCAAATTTGCGAGCAATGTTTATTTGAGATGAGTAGGCAAAACGATATACATCTTTTGGAAAACTTGAAACACTTGTCGGATCACTTAGTGCTTTCATATACGTGTAACTTGTTGTCCCTAAAAGGGATAGTGAAATTGGGCATCCGCTTTCATTTTGGTGCAATAATCTATATTTTACAAAACCATCTAACAAAGAACTGTATGGCGAACCATTGACACCTAAAGCAGCTGTGCCTTTGCTTCGTCCACAGCCAATCATAAATTTATCCGTAAGTCCAAATTCAAAGCCAAAGCGAATATCTGTTGCATTATCAAATCCATAGAGCGTTTGAACACCCCCGCTGCCACCAGCTATATCTCCAAAACGATGTTCTATTCTAAATTCAAAAACACCCTTACCTAAAGTTTCTACAGAATGTCCATTAATAATTCGTGAGCTTCCAAAGGTTTCTATTTCTTCTAATGGCTCAGTATAAATATCTTCAATAATAGCAACAGTATCTTCCGAAGAAATCACTTCTTCTTGACTAAAAACTGGAGAAAAAGATATAAAACAAAAGAAAATAAATGGATTAATAATTTTCATACGTAATTCTTTTTACTTTTAGTGAATCAAAAGTAAGTTATTTTTTCAAACAAAGAGGCTATTTACCCTGTTAAATTGATGCCAAAGCTTTCTTGTTTTCTACTTATTAAGGAAAACGTTAAAAATATTAACCCTTTTCGATACTATATTTATATGAAGAAAGAAGAAATAAGAACTCTATATATAAAAAAAAGAAAGGCAATTTCAAGTGAAAAATTGATTTCTTTGTCTTTGAATATTTCAGAAAGAATTTTTAACGAATTCGATTTAACAGAAAAAACAATTAGTTTATTTCTGCCAATAGAAAAATTTAATGAAATAGACACCTATTTAATTCTAGAGAACGCAATAAATAAAAGCAATAAAATAGCAATGCCGAAGGTAAATTTTAAGTCAAATGAGTTAATACATATCCTTTTTAACTCCTATGATCAAATTGAAATTAGTCCATTTGGAATTCCTGAACCTTACGCAGGCGAAATTATTCAACCAGAAAACTTCGATGTCGTTTTTGTTCCTCTGCTAGCGATTGATAAACATGGAAACCGTGTTGGCTATGGAAAAGGCTTTTATGATCGTTTCCTGCAAAAATGTTCCCCAAAATGTTTATTTATAGGACTTCATTTATTTGATGAAATAGAAGAAATTGACAACATATCAGAAAATGATATTCGACTGCATTTCTGCGTCACACCTACAAAATTAATTAAATTTTAACCTTTTTCATTCAAGGATAATCCTTGAAAAATAGTTCTACTTCCAAATGAAGTCAATGTAAATAGTTTCCATTTTCATTAAATGAGGTAACTTCTTTTTAATATACTCGTTAAAATTGACATATCATTGTGAAAATTATTTTATAGATGAAAATGCTACTGGTTTTTTGTTGGTTTATTTCGAGCTCCTTTATGCTCGTCAACCAACCACATCCAGCATTTGGATTAAAGATTTCATTTCAATCGACAGGCGTACTTACTTCCTATATTGCCTATATCGATAATGGCAGAACTCATACGCATCTAAAAATATTAACCGAAACAGAATTTATAAAAATAGCCTCTGGACATTGGCCAAGTATATATAATCCAACAAGAAGAAATTATTTTGCAGAGCATAATTATCAGTGTGGTGTGCTCAAAGATTCATTCACATTAAAAGATTACACCTATTGCATTCCATTGGATTCTCTTTGGAAAATTCATTTTCAAAAAAATCCACTAGATATTACAAAAGGAAATGGATGGAGCAATAAACCTTTTAATCCTTCACTGAGTCAAGAATTGTTTTTATCGACAAATTATGGCGTAAAACACATCGATTCTGAATACTTTCTTGATTCAAATATGTGGAAAATTATAGGTGATGTGCAAAAAAATGAATGGATTGAAAAATACAAATGTCTAAAATAATCTGAGCATAATTCACTTCTATAAAATAGAATCTAAATTTCAACCATTACTATTATTTTACATTATTTAACGATTTTTCCGCCTATTTTAATTGTCATTCTAAACTTTGCTTTTATCTTTACAACATAACAACAAAACTCTAAACAAAATGTTTGACAATAACGAATTCAAAAAATACGCTACAAAGCACATGGGGCTTAATAGTATGCATGTAGAACATTATATTGAATCATCAATTACTCCTTATATTATAGAAGAACGTCAAATGAACATGACTCAAATGGATGTCTTTTCTCGTTTAATGATTGATCGAATCATCTTTTTGGGTACAGGAATTAATGATCAAGTGGCAAATATTGTTAACGCTCAATTATTGTTTCTGGAGTCTGCTGATTCTAAAAAAGATATACAAATTTATTTAAATTCACCAGGAGGATCCGTGTATGCCGGTCTTGGTATTTATGATACTATGCAATACATTAAACCGGATGTAGCTACAATTTGCACAGGGATGGCTGCGTCAATGGGTGCCGTATTAATGTGTGCTGGTGCTGAAGGTAAAAGATCTGCCTTAAAACATTCTCGCGTGATGATCCACCAGCCATTAGGAGGAGCGCAAGGACAAGCGTCTGATATTGAAATTACAGCAAGAGAAATTCAAAAATTGAAAAAAGAATTATACGATATTATCGCTTTACATTCTAAACAAACGTATGAAAAGGTTTGGGCAGATTCTGATCGTGATTATTGGATGACAGCTGAAGAGGCAAAAGCGTATGGAATGATTGATGAAATTTTATTGAGAAATCCAAAATAATTAAATTATAAAAATAAATAAAAAGTCATTTATCAATCGATGAATGACTTTTTTTGTAAAAAAATCATGGCTAAAAAAGAAACAGGCTGCTCATTTTGTGGAAGACCTAGAGATGAAGTTAAAATGCTTATTGCAGGAGTTACAGGTCACATTTGTGAAAGCTGCGTCACTCAAGCTAATTCAATAATACTAGAAGAAGATTTAGTAAAGAAAAAAACAAAATCTGTCGCAGTAAACATTCTAAAACCAACCGAAATAAAAGCGAAATTAGATGAATATGTGATAGGGCAAGATGATGCTAAAAAAACATTATCTGTAGCTGTTTATAATCATTACAAAAGATTAAATCAACCGCCGGTAAAAGATGATGTTGAAATTGAAAAATCCAATGTTATTTTAGTCGGTAGAACGGGGACAGGTAAAACATTATTAGCTAAAACAATTGCTAAAATGTTAAATGTGCCATTTTGTATTGCTGATGCAACTGTCTTAACTGAAGCCGGTTATGTTGGTGAAGATGTTGAAAGTATACTTTCACGGCTGCTGCAAACTGCAGATTACAATGTCGAAGCTACTCAAAATGGAATTGTTTTTATAGATGAAATTGATAAAATCGCGCGAAAAAGTGACAATCCATCAATAACGCGCGATGTTTCAGGAGAAGGTGTTCAACAAGCATTACTAAAATTATTAGAAGGATCTGTCGTGAATGTTCCCCCGCAAGGTGGTCGCAAGCATCCTGAACAAAAAATGATTCAAATTGACACCAAAAATATTCTATTTGTTTGTGGTGGTGCTTTTGATGGTATTGAGAAATTAATTGCCAGAAGAATAAATAAAAAAGCGATTGGCTTTACAAATAAGGCGGAGGAAAGAGTTGATGGAGATAATTTTCTAAAATATATCAATCCAACCGATATTAAAACGTTTGGTCTTATTCCTGAATTAATAGGTCGATTTCCGGTTTTAACGTATTTAGAACCCCTGGACGCGAAGAGCCTAAAACGTATAATGACTGAGCCGAAAAATGCTTTAGTGAAGCAATACTTGAGACTGTTTGAGATTGATGGAATAAAACTTAGTTTCGATGGAAATGTTTTAGATTATATTGTCCAGAAAGCTATTGAATTTAAATTAGGCGCGAGAGGATTACGTTCTATTTGTGAGGCTATTTTAACAGAGATAATGTATGAACTACCATCCCAAAACGAAACTGAGTATCGGGTAACATTAAAATATGCGGAATCACAGTTTACAAAGTCTAAAATGGCAAAATTAAAATTGGCTTAATAATCTACAAACGTTGATTAGGCAAATAGGTGCTCTATACTAAACGATAGCAAATCATAATTTTGAAAAAAAAACTCATACGTAATAGCGCCGCCATTGTAGCAGTAATAATTAGTATGGCTTTTTTTTTAAATTTTGGTCCTCCTGTAGAAAACTATGGCAAAAGAAGAACCTTTCAAAAACACAACAAAAAAACAGGACGCGAGCTCTCTTGTCAGGAATACGAATACTTTGCATGGCAGCTAAATGATAGTGTACATCATTACCTTGAAAATTCATATGTAAACGGTATTAAGAAAACCTTAACGCATCCGAATGAAATTAATGCATTTGTAGCGGCGGGAGCATTAATATCGATAGAAAACAATGCGTTGTATATAATTGATACATTAAAATATAGTTACCCCTTCCTTATTCCAGAAGCAAAAGAATTACTAAGTGAAATCTCAACTTCGTTTCAGCAAAAATTAGTAAATACCAATTTGAACGGAACCCGACTTATCGTGACGTCTGTTTTAAGAACCTCTACAACTATAAAACTTCTTAGGAGAAGGAATAGAAACGCTATACGACATAGTGCTCATTTGCACGGCACGACCTTTGATATTTCCTATAATTCATTCATGCACACAAAAAATTTGACTACAGCAGAAAACGAAAGTTTAGGAGCTATTTTAGCGAAAACACTTTTTGAATTACGATATCAAAAAAAATGCTGGGTGACTTACGAAAGGTATCAAAGATGCTTTCATATCGTTAATAGAATAAATACACAATAAAATCAGATTATAAGTTATTAATCCGACTTATATTGACTAGTCGGACTTAATTAAACCTATGATACCTCTGCATCAAACTTGAATTAATATTCGAGCAAAAATAGTTTTCAACTTTATGCTATTAATTCTTTTCTTCTTTATTAAAAAAACAACTTTACTTTTAAGTTAGCTTTGATGAAAAGTTAAAATGAAAGACATATCAATATATTTTTCTCCTGTACAAATAGATACTATTAAAACAGAAGGTTCAATAGGCAGCATCATAGAAATATATACAGAAGGAAATTTTCCTGAGATGCATGAAAATACCATAGCTATAATTTATGTTCCTGAATTTAGAAATGGGGATAAACAATTTCAAGGGGAAAAAAATGATGATTTTAGAACTTACCTCTATTCCTTATTTACTGGCGTAGATTGGGTGAAAAAGATATATGACTGCGGAACAATCTTGCCTGGAAAGGAAATAGAGGATACTTATTTTGCTGTTTCCCAAGTAACAGCAGAACTGGTAAAACATAAAATAATACCAATCATCGTAGGAGGAACACAAGATCTGACGTTTGCCATGTACAAAGGCTATGAGAAACTAGAGCAAATGATAAATATTTGTTCTGTTGATCATAAATTAGATCTAGGCAATCCCGATGAAGCAATCAATAAAGATGGGTATTTAAGTCATCTCCTTACGCACAGACCCTGTTTCCTATTTAATCATGCAAATATAGGATGTCAAGCTCCTTTTGTAAGTAAAGACGAACAAGATCTTTTTGATAAATTATATTTTGACACTTGCCGATTAGGAGAATTTAATTCTGACTTCAAAAAAGCTGAACCTCATTTAAGAAATGCAGATATTCTGAGTTTAGATGTTCAAAGCATAAGAAGTTCTGATTTTAAAGGAGATTATTACAATTCTCCGAATGGATTTTATGCGGAACAAATTTGCCAAATCACTAAGTATGCCGGCATAAGTGACAAGTTGACATCCTTCGGTATTTTTAACGTCTTTCCCAATGGAAATCAAAAAGAAAACGATCACCTAATTGCACAATTTATTTGGTATTTTATGGATGGCGTTTCACTTAGAAAAGGCGATTTCCCCATTGGAAGTAAGAAAGACTATACAAAATTTCTAGTGAACCTAGATGACTTTCAGGATGAAATAATTTTCTACAAAAGTGATAAATCTGAAAGATGGTGGATGGAAGTGCCATACCCACCGCAGCATGGCGTTAAATATGAACGTCATCATCTAGTCCCTTGTGATCATAAAGATTATGAAAGGGCAATGAAGAATGAATTGCCTAATCTATGGTGGAAAACGTATCAAAAACTAGGATAATAGGTTTTTGAGAAATTCTAAACTGATTGCTAGAAATGAACTACTTAAAACACTCTTTGACTTGAAACTTTTCTCAAAACAATCTTTTTTTTTGAAAAAACAAGAATATTTAAATAATATTATCTACTTTAGACGCCAATTACAAAATTTTATTAAACAGGACTATTGAAGTAATCTATTTTAGTATGAGTAAAAAAAGTATTTTATTAACATTTTTTCTATTGCTTTTTGCAGGTGTCACGTTTACTCAGCAAGACATGTTATTGACACACTTTATTTATAACAAAATGGGGTTAAACCCAGGTTCCACTGGGCTAGATGAAGGATTTTGTGCTACTTCAGCATATAGAAATCAATGGGATAAAGTAGACGGTGCTCCAAACTCCGCTATATTAAATTTGGAAGGGAATATGAATAGATTTTTCCCTGGAGGACTTGGGATAAATTTTTACCATGATGCAATTGGATTTGGTAGACAAAATAACTTAATGGTAAATTATTCATATCCTGTTGAATTGCCAAGTGGAGATAAATTAGGGATTGGAATAGGTGTTGGTTTTGAAGGATATGGTATGAAACCTACTTGGGTTACACCAGATCAAAGTGCAACGGTTGATAATTCTCTTCCTTCTGGATATTCATCAATGGGCCTAGATATGAATTTTGGCCTATATTATAAATCGACAAAGAATTTCTATGTTGGTTTATCTAGTACACACATAACAGCAACGGAATTATCGAACAAAAACGTACTAGGAACAGCGAGCCAAAAATACTTAATTGCTAGACATTATTATTTAATGACTGGCTACAAAAAACAACTTGGTACGTCTTTAAATTACTTAGATTTTCAGCTGTTATTGAAATCAGATGCGAAAAAATCGTCTGTTGACATTAATACTCGTTTTATATTAGGATCAATTGGATATGCTGGTTTAACATATAGAACCTCAGATGCAGTAGCTGTTATGCTAGGTTTTAATCCATTTACTAATTTTACGGTTGGGTATTCTTATGATTTAACATTAAATAAGTTGTCAAGTATATCGAGAGGGTCTCACGAGATTCTTTTAAAATATTGTTATTTTTTGCCCATACCGCCTGTAGCAGTATCAAGGCATCCACGGTGGTTGTAAACATAAAAAATAAAAATTGTAACCATTTTAATAAAGTTTCCGTTATAGTGAAAAGTAGATTAATCCTGTAGATTGTTATTTTAGTATTCGGAAAAGATATAAAAAAAGAGGTAGATATGAAAAAACTATTGTTAATCAGTTTAATAAGTGCAGCGCTAGCTTCTTGTAGTACAAGAACTGGGCATTTAACTGGCGTGTTAGTAAGACCTATGTATTTTCCAGAAATTCCACTAGGGATGGTTTATGTAAATGCTGGAGGGTATAACATGGGAGAAAATGATCAAGATGTTCCATTCCTTCATCAAACACGAGCTAAGACTGTATCCGTTCAAGCATTTTATATGGACCAAACTGAAATATCCAACAATGAATATAGACAGTTTGTTGAATGGGTGCGAGATTCAATTGCTCGTGATAAGATTTATTTAAATGAAGCTGGTAGAACCAGTGGTTTTAAAAATGAAGAATGGACCGATGACAAAGCGAAAGAGTGGATCAATTACCAAGATTTATACTTCGATGAAGGAACATTGGAATATACACCATATGATCCAGCGGATAGAGCTTTGGGCCGTACTTTATTTAATCTTAATTGGGATAGAGAAATAAATTACACAGATCCTGAGTTAGTTCCTCTCTTAGCTGACATGTATTACCCTCAGCCAGAACGTTTCTTTAAGAGAAAAGAAATTGACACTAGAAAGCTAATGTATAAATACTATTGGGTAGATTTAATTGAAGCTGCAAAAAGAGGTCGTATAAATATTACTCCTGATGGATATGATAATCAAGGTGAGAAAATTGTTACTGAACACAGAACATTGGAAACACCTCCTCATCCTTTCACTAAAGACCCTCAAGGTCAAGATTTGGACTTAGGACATTTTAATAAAAAAGGTCAAAATAATGCTATTCGTGGTCATGAGCAAAGACAACGATTTATAATAGATGAATTAATTAATGTTTATCCAGATACATTATGTTGGATTAGAGATTTTACCTATTCATTTCATGATCCAATGACCCAAATGTACTTTTGGCATCCAGCATATGATAATTACCCAGTAGTTGGTATTACTTGGTTCCAAGCAAAAGCTTTTAGTATTTGGAGAACACAATTATTGAACTCTTGGTTAGTTTCGATGGGGGACATTTTTGTAAATGACTTTCGATTACCAACTGAAGCAGAATGGGAAAGAGGCTCGCGTGGTAATTTAGATTTAGCTGCATACCCTTGGGGTGGACCATACAATAGAAATGATGGAGGTTGTTTTCTAGGTAATTTCAAACCAATGAGAGGTAGATATTTTGAAGATGGTGGATTCCACACTGTTAAAGTATACTCGTACAATCCAAATGGCTGGGGTTTATATTGTATGGCAGGAAATGTTTCAGAATGGTGCGAGACTGCATATGATGAATCAATGAATGAGTTTTCTCACGATCTCAACACAGATTATAAATACAACGCTATGGATTGGGATCCGCCGTCAATGAAAAGAAAAATATTAAGAGGTGGATCTTGGAAAGATATTGGTTATTACATGCAAAATTCAACTCGAACGTTTGAATACCAAGATAGTTCAAAATCATATGTTGGATTCAGAGATGTGATGACACACTTAGGTCGTGGAGGTCGTGACTTTACGAGAGAAGGGGGAGAAGAGATCCAAAGTGACATTCAATTAAGATAATAAAGAAGCTAAAATAAATAATAAATTAAACCAAAAAAGTTATGAGTTCAAGTGGAGGCGGTTTTTTCGCAAGTAAAAAATTTAAAAATACAATGAAATTCGTCTACGGATGGGGAGGTGCGATTGTAATTGTAGGAGCGATGTTTAAGATTCAGCATTGGCCTGGAGCATCAATCATGTTGATTAGTGGTCTTGGAATTGAAGCATGTATTTTTACTTTGTCTGCATTTGAGCCATTGCATGAAGATCCTAATTGGGAATTAGCTTATCCTGAATTGGCAATGGGAAACTCAGAAGAATTAGACCACGATTCAGACTTAGCAAATTCTCGTTTAAAAAACAAAGGTTCTGTTACAGATCAGTTAGATGAAATGTTAACAGAGGCTCAAATTGACGTACAATTACTAACAAGATTAGGAGACGGAATGCGTGCTTTAGGAGATAATGCTGCTCAGTTAAAAGAGACATCAACAGCTGTAGTTGCTACTGATTCTTATGTGTCAAGTTTACAAGTTGCTTCTGAAAAAGTATCTAACTTGTCTGATGCGTATGAGAGAGCATCCGTATCTATTTCTGGTATGACCTACTCTACAGAAGAAGGTACTTCTTTTGGTGAACAAATTTCAAAAGTTTCTAAAAACTTAGCGGCGTTGAATAATGTGTATGAATTGCAATTAAAAGGATCTTCGGCACATTTAGAATCAACTGAAAAATTCCAGTCTCAAATAACTGAAATGATGCAAAATTTGTCAGATTCAACCGAAGATACGAAAAGATACAAAGAAAACATGGCAATGTTGTCTGTTAACCTGACTGATTTAAATACAGTATATGGTAACATGTTAAAGGCTATGACTATTAATAAGGGTTAAAAAATATTTAGTCAACAATTACAATAGTAATAAGTATTAAAATTTTATAACCTTAAAAGATAAATAGACATGAGTGGAGGAAGAGAAACCCCAAGGCAAAAAATGATTGGTCTTATGTATTTGGTGCTATTAGCGCTTTTAGCTATGAACGTATCAAAAGCAGTATTAGACGCATTTGTTGCCATTGAGAAAAATTTGCAAACAGCAGCCATAACGCAGTTAGATAGAGGTGATTCTGCTTTGAAAGATTTAGTAGAAGCAGGTGAAGATAAGACAAACCCAATTAAAGCTCAAAAGGTCAAATATTTTTTGACAATTGTAGCTAAAATAAATGCTGCTACCGCGAAAAGAATAGAATTGTTAGATGGTGTTAAAATGAGCATACTAGAAAAAAGTGGTGAACTTCTAACTCCTAAGAAAGATGATGAAGCAACGGTAATTTGGGTGCCTTACAGTAAAAAAACACCTTTAAAACCAGCTCTAATCAATTTAATGGCTATCAGTGCAAAGGATCAATACGATGTTCCTATGCATGAAATTATTGGTGAAAATCTAGAGCCGATTACAGGATCTGGAAAAGAGATTTGGTCTAGTTACACTGCTTTTAGAAGCGAAATTTGTGACTTAGTTGGAACTTACTCTCCTCCTGGAGGAAAAAAATATGTTTTTAAATCTACCAGTATTAATAAGTTCAAGAATAATCAAGAACTTGAAAAACTAGTAGATGCAATGATAAAGAAGAATGCAGGTAAATTTAACATGCTTGATGATGGAGAAATTATCAAGCAAATTTATATGTTGTTATCTAAAAATGAAATTGCAGATATGCAGGAAGAGAAAGATCTTCATTGGATAGCAAGAACATTTGATCATGCGCCATTGGTTGCTGCACTTGCTTCCTTAACGGCTCTTCAACAAGAAGTTTTATCCGCTAGAGCAACAGCAATAGCTCTTATCAAAAGCAGAGTATCCACTGGAGAATATAGTTTCAATAAGATAATGGCTATTTCTTATGGAGATGCATTTGTTAATGCAGGAGAAGAAGCTGAGATTGGCGTAATGATGGCAGCATTTGATTCTGATAATCAGCCTATTGTAACAACAAATGCTGGACAAGTTACTATCGCAGATGGACGAGGAACAATCAAAGTCAAAGTTTCGGGAGGTGATGAAATGAAACTGAATGGTACAGTTGCTATCAAAAAGAAATCAGGAGAAGTCAAATCTGCACCTTGGGAGCGTGTTATTAAAATTGTAAAACCAATGGGAACTGTTTCTTTACCAGAGATGAATGTTTTATACAGGGGTTATAAAAACAAAGTGGATGGTGTTGCTTCAGGTTATGCACAAACTATTCTTTCTGGAAATGGTGTTACTTTGACTAAAAACGGAACAGGTTACATTGGAAGCCCTGGTGCTGCAAGAGAATGTTCTATAACCGTTTCGGGCAAAAACACGGTAACCAATAAAACGGTTTCATTGGGGGTATTTAAATTTAGAGTTTCTAATTTACCGGCACCACAAGTTTATTTAGGAACGCTTGGAACAGGACAATCCGTTAGTAAATCTGCCGTAGGTAGTATGAATAAATTATTTGCCAAATATCCACCTGAAATACCTTTAAATGCAGCCTTTGATGTTGCTTCATGGGAAGTGAATGTATCAGGAGCACCTCGTTCTGTATCAGGAACAGGAGCTATGTTATCATCTGAAGCACTTTCGCTCTTGAAACAAGCAAAAGCAGGTTCAAAAGTTAGTATTTCAGCTAAATACAAAGGCATGGGGTATTCAGGTAACATGGCAACCATATTAAATATTCAGTAAAAACAAAAATTATGAGAAGTCTATTTTTTAGTGCAGTTGTAATATTCCTATCGGGAACAAGTATTGCTCAGCCAGAAATTAATGGTGGACCAGTAAACGTGCCTGCAAGTGGAATTGTAGATGGGGTTTTTATACAAGAACATATTCCAACAAAACGAATGATCCCTTATGAATTTGTAAGAGAAGCGGACGTAATTTGGAGTAGACGAGTATGGGAATCAATAGACTTGAGAGAGAAGATAAATCATCCTTTATATTTTCCTTTAGATGAATATGACGCGCAAAACAACTGGGTAAGAAATGCATCCCGTTGGAGTTTATGGACTGTTTTAAAAACTCATATCTTAAACGGTGATCTTACTGTGTTCTCTGCATACAATCCTGTTGCATTCTCGATTACCGATGGAGATCAATTGAAATATCCTATCTATCCTCAACCGGGAATGAACTACTATACCGACAGTGCCTATAGAAACGTATTATTTCCATACATGGGTACATTGGGAACTGAATCAACAACTCCAATTGCAAATAGCTTTGGTGAGGATAGTTCAGTAGTAATTGATGGGATCACTACTTACATTTACCCGCCACGCGACACGACCTGGATGACTTCCCAAGATATTATTCAGTATAGAATGAAAGAAGATTGGTTTTTCGATAAAGAAAGATCTGTTTTAGATGTTCGAATTATCGCAATAGCGCCAGTTAGATATAAAAAGGATCCTACAGGACAGATAACAGGAATGGAAGAATTATTTTGGTTGTACTTCCCTCATTGTAGATTTGTTTTGAATAATTATTTCGTCTACAATGAGAAAAATGATGCACAATGGATGAGTTTTGACGATTTATTTTGGAAAAGAAGATTTACATGTACGATTTACAAGCAAAACAATGTTATGGACAGAAAAGTTGAGACCTACAAAACTGGTGTTGATGCCTTATTTGAAGCAGACAAAGTTAAAGAAGAAATCAGAACCATTGAACATGATGTTTGGAGTTTCTAAATATATTACTTAAAAAATCCTCAGTATTCGCTGAGGATTTTTTTTTATACTTAAAGTTATGAAAGTTGACTTAAGAATACAGGATCAAACCCGAATGTTGTGGGGAGCTAGAAAAATTACTTTCAAATCTACTTCTGTTTTCATTTTCTCACTTTTCCTTGATGAAGAGAAAATGCAATTTTTGAAGAAGAACAAATACTATTTGTGAAGACTGAACGTTAGTGAAGGGATAGGTAGTGCCAGGAAGTAAGCAAAAATCAAGGATCTTTCCAAGGAATTTTTTACTCCATTCCATTTCGTAAAACCGCACGTAAATACTTTCCTTCACGCTATATTTCGCGAAAAAGCGAAACGCGCTTATGGAAAAATTTACAACTAATTCTGTGGAAAGACCATTTCAACTTCACTTCGAAATGAATTTCATTAGTGACTCGTTTTATTTAATATTTTATAATAGTCCCCCCAAGTTTTGGTATTGATCCAGAATAACCACAATTTGCTTTAAAATAGCAGTCCGATTTCATGTTATTATTTTCACCCAATTGTTCAGAGCATAATCAACATGCACCTTTCACAATTCAGAAAGGTTTCCTACATTTGTAGTATGATTAATTTAGAGCAATTAGGTGTACATCTTCCGCAAGGATATTTATTTCAAAACATAACCGTTCAAATCAATAAGGGAGATAAAATAGGTTTAGCTGGGAAAAATGGTGCTGGTAAATCTACGTTATTAAAATTAATTTCAGGAAAAGATCAAGCATCAGAAGGGAAAATTCACCGTCCCAAGGATTTATCTATTGGCTATTTGACCCAAGATATAAAAATTGACACGGAACTTTCAGTATTTGAATTTCTAAATCAATCAAACGAATTACTAACGCGCTTAAAGAACAGATTAGATGAAATAAATCATGACCTTGTCGTTAGGACTGATTATGAATCTGATAGTTACATGGAAATGTTAAACGAACTTAGTGATTTGAATCATGAGTTTAATTTGCATGAAGGATTTTTATGGGAAGAAAAAATTGCTTCCACATTAAAAGGTTTAGGATTTTTTGATGCAGATTTTGACAAAAAAATATCTGAATTTTCAGGAGGTTGGAAAATGCGAGCGGAATTATCTAGAATCCTTGTTAACCAACCAGATATTATCTTATTGGATGAGCCAACAAATCATCTAGATATCATTTCTATTAGTTGGTTAGAGAACTATTTACAAAAATTTGAAGGAGCTGTAATAGTCATTTCACACGATCGGTTATTTTTGGATAATGTGACAAAAAGAACATTGGAAATATCGCAAGGAAAACTATTAGATTTTCCATATGGTTATTCAAAATATAAAATTGCGCGTGCTGAAGAAGCCGAGCGAATGGGAGACGCAAAAAAGCAGCAAGAAAAAGACATCAAGCATACAAAGGAACTTATTGATAAATTTAGAGCGAAGAAAAACAAAGCATCTTTTGCTCAATCACTCATAAAAAAGCTAGATAAGACAGAAATAATAGAAGTAGATAATATTAGTTCTTCGGGCATGAAAATGTCATTTCCTCTGAGTGTTCAGCCAGGTAAATGGGTTCTTGAAATGCACAACATGGGTAAAACCTATGGTAACAGGACACTTTTTAAGGATATTAACATAACAGTAGGTCGAGGCGAAAAGATAGCTTTATTGGGCGCGAATGGAGTTGGTAAATCGACACTTATTAAACGAGTGATGAATAAAATTGAGGGAGAAGGAATCGTCAATTATGGTCATAATGTTCAAATCACTTACTTTGCCCAAGACCAAGCTGAGTCGCTAGATATCACTAAGACAATCTACGAGACCGTTGATGACATCGCTATCGGCGATATTCGTAAAGATCTTCGCAGTATATTAGGGGCATTTCTATTTACAGGTGAAGATGTAGATAAAAAAGTGGCCGTGCTTTCAGGCGGAGAAAGAACTAGATTAGCTCTCTGTATTTTATTATTAAGTCCATCTAATTTCTTGATTCTAGATGAGCCTACAAATCACCTTGACATTCTTAGTAAAGATGTATTAAAATCAGCTTTAATTAATTATGAAGGAACTTTCATCGTTGTATCGCATGATAGAGAATTTTTAGACGGATTAACAAATAGAATTTGGGACATAGAGAACCAAGGTTTAAAAATTCATCATTTTGGAGTGCAAGAATTTTTACAAAGAAAGATGGAATTGACAGATGGCCAAAAACCTTCCATGTCAGAAAAGAAAGTAATTGTTACGCCTCAAGTGGCAATAATTGCTGACACCAAGGAAAACCCCCTTTCATTTGATGAGCAGAAAGAAATTAAGAGAAAAAAAAATCAATTAAATACACAAGTAAAAAAATCGGAAGATACTATTGCAACGCTTGAAAGCAAAATTAAGTCGTTGGACTCACAAATATTAAACATAGATTATACAAACAAAAACGAATCAGCAAAAATTTTAGCAGAATATGATAGAGTAAAAACACAATTAAATAGAGAAATGGAAATTTGGGAACAAGCAACGGAAGAATTAATGACAATTAAAGAGTAATTCTAAGAACCTACCTTTCTATATTGAATATTCTTTAATCTTTTTTTTTGCATTTTTGCATTTTTTTTTATTGATTTTCGGACGGGTTTAGATTGCATTTTTAAATTCCTTTTTTTAGCTTCTTTCTTTAATTTATCAGCGTTTTTAAGTTGTTCAGCCTTTCTGTCAGCAATAATTTTTTGAGCATCTTCAACAGTTGTAGAAGTCATTTCTGGTTTTTTACTTCCACATTTACTAAAAGTCATAAGGAAAAGTAACAAAGTTAAACTGTAAATCGTTTTAAACTTCATATTTTTACATAAAAATAATCCCATTCAATGAAGATACAGAATATTTTTATTTTATTTATTA
>CAMDAO010000017.1 GCA_945888595.1 Chryseobacterium gleum
ATAAAACATAATAGAAGTAGAATGATCCTGCAGTGAAAAAACTCATTTTATTTCATGATTAAATTGAAGTGAATCAAGTTATTTATAGTTATTTTTGCACATTAAGTTGTTTTATAAAATATACATATATATGAATTTCAGATTTCTACTTTTATTTCTTATTCCGTTTTTATCATTTACTTCGCAAGCTGGTGTTTTTGAAAGTAATGCAGTTACTCCTCCTGATTCAACGACGAAATTGATTGATAAATCTTCTGCTTTTATGATGATAGAAGAAGGGAAACGATTGTTTAGCGAAGGAAAGATGAGAGATGCCTTGTCACAATTTCGTCAAGCTGCTGTTAAAGATCCAAATAGTTGGAAACCTATTTATTGGATTGGAGAATGTCATTATGCGATGTCAAATTTTGGTTTTGCCCTTAAATATGCAAGTGAGGCGCTAAAAAACAATGCAGCTGACGTAGAGAAAGAAGTTTATTTTTTATTAGGTAAATCCTACCATCATTTGGGGAAATTAGATTCTGCAATAACCAATTATCAATTTGCACTTACGTATCTTACACCCAGCCGCTCGAAGGAATTAGGGGTTGCATGGAAAATAAATCAATGTAAGTTTGCTAAAAACGCTTTAGAAGTTGGAGAAAAATCGAAAAGAGTGCATCTAAATGAAGATGTTAATTCTGGTTTTAACGACTATTCCCCGATTTTAAGTCACGATGGAAAAATGCTTTATTTTACTTCTAGACGCAGTGACACCAGAGGTTCGAGAATAAACCCTGACGATCAAGAATATTTTGAAGATGTCTACAGAGCTGTTTGGAATGAGTCAACGCAAAAATGGGATAGTATAACCAATGACATTGACCGAATTAACACGGGTGGTTTTGATTCATTTTCGTATCTTTCTGCGGATGGATTATCCGCCTTAATGACTGTAAATACGACTGCTACTGATCAGAAAAAAACAACCGCAGGTTCTGACCTTTTTGAATTGTCATTCACAAACAAAGGGAAATGGGCTACTCCAAAAAGCATAGTAAATCCAACGATTAATACTAGTTTTTTTGAAGGAAGTCCGACGATGACTGGTGATGGAAATACAATGTATTTTGTGTCAGACAGAGAAGGTGAAAAGAAAATGACCGATATCTATGTCGTGAATAAAAACGGCAAGACGTGGGGAGAAGCTGTTGCAATAAGTGATAGCGTAAATACGGCAGGAAATGAAACTACACCGTATATCACTGCAGATGGAAAATATTTGTTTTTTAGTTCTGATGGCCATATGGGCATGGGAGGTTATGATGTATTTGTGTCTGAAAATTTAGGAAACAATTGGTCTAAACCAAAAAATCTGGGTACAATTGTTAATACGGTTAACAATGATACCCATTTTAAGTATTACAAGGAATTAGAAAAAGCATTTATGGCAGGTTTCGAAATAGTTGGTAATAAATCAAGTATGGATATCTATGAAGTAGATATGAAAGGATATGTTTTTCCTATTTTTTATTGATTGAGGATCAGTGCATATTTCTGTGGAGCTAAAACAATATGTTTCAAAACCACTGCTCTCATCTAACCTTCCAATCTGCATCTTTTATCATTTTCTCCTATTTAGTTTCGAAGTTATATTGCAACAAGAGAGAAAAAATAGCATGATAAATCGGTAAATACTGTTTGTACAGGAATTTATGAGCACACCTCTTCTATAAAACGAAGGGATTCACCTTTACGAAGTGCTTTCAAATAGGCCGAGCCAATAATGGCACCATCACAATGATTTTGAGCCATTTTCACATCTGCAGCAGTAGAAATTCCAAATCCCATCATTACAGGTATATTGCCACACAGTTTTTTAATTTCATCGTAACGATTTACGATGTTTAAATCAGTTATTAATTTCCCACCTGTAATACTGGTATTCGAAACTAAATACACGAAACTTTTACGAGAGATATTTTTTATTTTTACTATTCGTTCATTTTCTGTTAAGGGAGTTATCAAAAAAGTAACAGGAATTGAATAGTGGTCAAATTTACTTTTGTAAAATCGTTCATATATCTCTAAACTCATATCTGGAAGTAGGACAGAAGCAATTGATAATTCTTGACATAGCTGCAAGAATTTCTCTAGACCAAATTGCAGCACTGGATTTAAATACCCCATCAAAACGAGGGGTGTATGGAGTTGACTTTTAATCGATTTTAATTGGTTAAATAATAAATTCAGATCCATTCCATTGGCTAAAGCTATTGAACTCGTTTCTTGAATAACTGGTCCATCCGCCATTGGGTCGGAAAAAGGAATACCTACTTCGATGAAATCTATTCCGCTTTCTTGCAAAGAAATTATTTGTTCGATTGTACTTTCTAATGCAGGATATCCAGCTGTAATGAAAATACTTATTTGTTTTTTATTCTTTATAAATGGGTTCATTTTATTGTTTTTAATACCAATTCCCTATATACGTTTTCATATCCTTGTCTCCTCTTCCTGATAAATTAATCACGACTACATCATTCGAATTTAATTCAATTTTATGCAATGCCGCTAACGCGTGTGCACTTTCTAATGCAGGAATAATTCCTTCTTCAATCGTTAGCTTTTTTGCTGCAGTTAACGCTTCTTGATCTGTGACTGAAATACTTTTTGTTCTTCCAGCTTCAATCGTATATGCATGTAAAGGTCCTATTCCCGGATAATCTAACCCTGCAGAAATGGAATACGGCTCGGTCACTTGTCCATATTCATCTTGCATGAGCAACGTTAAACTACCATGTAAAACACCAGGTGTTCCTAGGATAGAAGTTGCTGCTGAGTGTCCTGAGTCGTTTCCTAGACCAGCTGCTTCGACGGCTATTAATTCTACCTCTGGATGGTCGTAAAATTCAAAAAAAGCTCCTGCTGCATTACTGCCTCCTCCAACGCATGCTATCACTTTTGTTGGTAATTCATTCCCTGTTTTTTCTTTAAGTTGCATTTTTATTTCTTTCGAAATAATTGCCTGAAAATAAGTAACCATTTCCGGATAGGGATGCGGACCAACTACACTTCCGATCAGATAATAGGATGACGAATGATTAATCCAATGACGAATTGCTTCATTTGTTGCGTCTTTTAACGTTTTACTTCCACTAGTTGCTGAAACAACCTCGGCTCCTAGCAGTTGCATGCGTTGTACGTTTGGGGCTTGTCGTTCGATATCTTTTTCTCCCATATATACAATGCATTTCATGTTCATCAAAGCGCAAACTGTTGCTGTTGCTACACCATGCTGACCAGCACCTGTTTCTGCAACAATATCCGTTTTACCCATTTTCCTCGCCAATAAAATCTGCCCAATTGCATTGTTTATTTTGTGAGCACCCGTATGATTTAAATCTTCTCTCTTTAAATAAATTGGGCAGCTAAATTGATTCGTCATTTTTTTAGAAAGATAAAGTGGCGTAGGCCTTCCAACATAATCAGCTAATAAATTTTTAAATTCGTTTTGAAAATCAAAATCAGTTGCGATACGTTCAAAATTTTCTTTTAATTCTTCTATATTTTGACGAAGTAATTCAGGAATAAAGGCCCCACCAAAATCTCCGTAAAAACCCATTTCATCTGGCTTCGTATACCTATTTTTTTTCTCCATTATTTCTATTTTTGATTTCAAATAAATTATTCAATTCTAGTATAAATCTCTTTATCATTTCTATATTTTTATCTCCTGGATGATTTTCAAAACCACTGTTTAAATCTATCCCAACAAATGAAGGGTGCTTAAATTCAACAATATCTTGGGCTGAATTTGCAGTGATACCTCCACTCAATAAAAAAGGAATTTGTAATCGATAGTTTGATAATAGTTGCCAATTGAAAATCTTTCCTGAACCGCCATACTCTATTGTTCTGGTGTCAAATAAAAAATAATCAACGCTATGTTGATACTGGATTAATTGCTCAAAATCAAAGAATTCATCAATTCCAAAAGCTTTAATAATGCAAAATTCTCTCCTTAATTCTTTGCAAAATTCAGGTGTTTCTGAACCATGTAATTGCAAAATTTTTAAGGTATTACTATTCGCAATATTTCTTATTTCGCCTATCTTTTCATCGACAAAAACACCAACTTTTAACGATTTTTTAACTTTTGAAGAAGACGAAAGCACCCTTCTCTTTGATTTCGCATAAAAAATAGAACCCAACCAAGTCACAGAATCTAGCTCGTCTAACTGAATTACTTGTTTTTCTTGCTTTAAACCACAAATTTTGATAATCATTTCTTTATTGCTTAGCTGTTTGACCTAAATTCAGAATAAAATCAGAGGGGGAATCACTCTTTAAAATACTTTCACCAATTAAAGCACCATGATAGCCGCACACAGCCATATGGAATAAGTCTTCTCTTGATTGCAATCCTGATTCTGAAATTAGCGTTTTATTTTTTGGAAGGAAATCAAACAATTCAATCGACGTAGAAATGTCAGTCTTCTGAAGTTTTAAATTCCGATTATTCACCCCCACCATATCCACCTCATCATTCAATTTATACATTTGCGATTTTTCGTGAAATTCCATCAGGACTTCCATTCCTAAACTTTGAGCTAAAATGGTAAAATGTAGCGCTTTTTCTTCTGTTAACGCTTCAGCAATTAACAAAATAGCATCTGCTCCAATAGCCTTAGCTTGGAAAATTTGAATTTCATCAATAATAAAATCCTTTCGTAAAATTGGAAGTGAAACTTGCTTCTTGATTTGCATTAAATCATCAATTGAACCCCCGAAAAAATTAAAATCAGTCAATACTGAAATTGCAGCAACGCCTGATTTTTCATATTCATGCGCTAACAAACTTGGATTAACATCCTTTTTTAAAAGTCCTGCGCTTGGAGATTTTCGTTTTATCTCAGCAATAATTCCAAATTCTTTTGATAGAATTGAATCCTTCATCGAAATTACATTTTCAAAGAAAAAAGATGATTTTTCAAAATCTTTTAAAGTGAAATGAGCTTTTAAAATTTCAACTTCGATTCTTTTTTGCTCTAATATTGTATCTAATAGTGTCATGATTATTTTAATTTATTACTATGAAAACATCTTTTTTCCTGACTCACCACTTTTTATAAAATCAAGTGAATGATGGAAAAGTGCTTGTATTTTTTCTTCCGGATGATAACATTGCAATGCCAGCGCCGAATTGGCAGCAATTACAAAATTTTGAGATTGGGTGCCATGACCATGCAAGATATTTTTCAAAATACTTGCTGCTTCTTTTATCGTTTCACCCGAATAAAGTGCTAGTGGATTTATAGCTGCAACACCAAAACTAGCAGCACTTAAATAGGCATCCACATCTCCTCCCAAAACGCGTGTTTGATCAGTTAACGTCAATTCATCATACAGATCCATGCCATATACAATTCTGTATCCTGTGCGTTCGTCTTTTAAAATATGTTGATAAATTTTAGCCAATTCTAAATTGAAAGTGCCTGTCAATTGATGTTTTGGTTGCACTGGATTTAGCAACGGACCCAATGAATTAAAAAAGGTTCTAATTCCTAAATTTTTCCTTAAAGGGCCCACTTTCATTAATGTGGGGTGAAATAAAGGAGCATGAAGAAAGCAAATATTCGTTTCCGACAATTGTTTATTTAACTTCCGGACATCGTTGGTAAATACAAAACCTAATTCTTCTAATACATTGGAAGAACCACAAAGAGAACTCACGCCATAATTTCCATGTTTAATAACTTTATATCCCATAGAAGCTAGCACAAAAGAAGTGGTCGTAGATATATTAAAAGTATTCTTACTGTCACCGCCTGTGCCGCATAAATCAATCGCATCTGTCCCTTCTATTTCAGGAGGTATGCACACTTCTAATAAAGCTTCACGAAAGCCCTTTATTTCTTCTAATTGTAATCCGCGCATTTGTAAACCGACTAAAACAGCTACGATTTGCGCATCATTTATTTTCTCTTCTGAAATGGCATAAATAATTTCCTTCGCCTCCTCAAAAAGTAAAGGCTCTCGTTCTAAAATCTTATGCAATATATTTTTCATCATGTGTTTCGTATTAATTTGGAGCTCCTACGGTGTTTACTTTTCTAAAATCCAATTGTTTATAATCTTTCTACCTTCAGGTGTTAAGATCGACTCAGGATGAAATTGCACCCCCCTTGTATCGTGGGAAATATGCCGAATTGCCATTATTTCATTGGTATCTGACAACACTGTCACATTCAATTCTTTTGGCAGTTCTTCAGATATTTTCCAACTGTGATATCTTCCCACCTGAAATTGATTTGAAATCCCTTTAAATAAAGAATCTTCCCTAACTTGCTGTACCAAAGATGATTTACCATGAACAGGCAATGCGCAGAGTTCCAAGTTACCTCCAAAAACTTCCGCTATAGCCTGATGACCTAGACAAACACCTAACATTTTTTTATTTCCAGAATATTTTTTAATTATGGATAATAATTCTCCTGCCTCAGAAGGTATTCCAGGTCCTGGGGATAGCAGAATGGCGTCACAAGTATCTAAAATAGCATAATCAATTTGATTATTTCGTTGTACTATTATTTCATTTTTGGAGCATTCTTTTAAATATCGCACGATATTGTATACGAAAGAATCAAAATTATCTATTACTGCAATTTTCATGTGAATGATTGTTTTTTGGGTTGGATTGTATTTTCAGAAATATGCGTGGTTTGAGACCTTCCTGACAGATCTTGACTTATGCCCGCAATAATGGCGCTGCGTATCGCTCGCAATTTATGATGCACTTCTTGGGTTTCACTTTCTGGATTTGAATCTAAAACTACTCCAGCCCCTGCTCTGTAATTCAATTGATTATTCTTACTTAATACACTGCGAATGACAATTGCCATATTCACATCTCCATTCGAACCAATTATCCCAATAGCTCCGCCATAGAAATCTCTTGTTGATTTTTCATATTTCGCAATTAACTCTAAAGCTTTCGGTTTTGGCGCGCCTGAGAGAGTTCCTGCAGGAAATGAACTATTTAAAACAGGAAAAGGATTCACTACTTGCAATTCGCCGGTAACTTTTGATACTAAATGAATAACGTGACTAAAATGCTGTACTTCTTTGTATCTCTGCACTTTTACAACTGTGCAATCTTTACTTAGATCATTTCTGGCTAAATCTACAAGCATCGTATGTTCTGCATTCTCTTTTTCATCATTCATCAGAAAGTGAATACGTTCATCGTCTATGAAAGAATTACCAGTCTTTGGAACGGTACCAGCAATTGGATGAATCTCTGCTTTTCCATCTGAAATAATTAATTGCGCCTCGGGTGAAGATCCAAATAAACGATATGATTCGAAATCAAAATAGAACAAATAGGGAGATGGGTTTAATCTTCTAAGTTGCCTGTAAACTTGGAAATCATCCCCGAAAAATCGATGTGAAAAAGCATTGGAAACAACCATCTGAAAAACATCACCCTGCGCACAATGCACCTTAGTTTTCTCTACTAGTCGCGTAAATTCTTCATCCGAAAAATCTGACTTTTCTTCACCTATTAACTCAAAAGGTAAATCAGTGAATGGTCGTTTACTTAATAATGAATTTATATATACCTCATCCGCCGGTTCTTCTACTAAGCTATTTAAAAGAATAGATCCATTATCTCTAAAATGATCGATGACTATTACCGTTTTAAAGAGGAAAAAGTGAACATCTGGTAAACCCAAAGTACTCTCTATTTTCTCAATATGACTTTCTTCTAAAAGGGAAAATTCAAATCCGATACGACCAAAAAAACCATTATACGAAGGAGACTTTTCATCCATGTGAAATGAATTTAAAACTTTCTGAATTTGCACGGAAACTGATTCTGTTGATTCTAAGCGAATCGTTTCATTTCTTATTTCACCTGCAATTAGTATAAAATTGTCTTCCACTTTTATTTCGACAATCGGGTCTAAACCAATAAATGATTTACTATCGCTGCGCGAATGATAGTCATTACTTTCCAACAAACACGTTTTTCTATAATGATTTCGAAGCGACATGTACAATTCGACGGGCGTGTGGATATCGGCATTGAAGGAAGTAATTGTTGTGTAAATATTCATAAATGAGATTTGTTAACTGATAAAATTGAAATGGAAAATGTGTAAAACAAAAAAAAACGGCTTGTCTATGTGATAAGCCGTTTTATAATATTTTGAATAAATTACAAACTAGCACCAGACACACCAACTGTTCGTTGAGTGCCACCAATAGTTTGAATTTAAAGTATTTGTTTTCATCTGTGGTCAAAGGTTTGAATTTTTTTTTGGATAAAACAACTTAAATGTCATTTATTTTTCATCTATTTGTACAAAATTAAATTAAAATGAAAGGAGAAACTGCATTTTATTGGTGGCTACAAAGTATCGAATAAGTGCGCTGGATTCTCCTAGTATAATAAATATTTAGAAAACCCGTTTCGTACTTCGAGATGGGTTTTTTCAATTTAATACACGTAAGAAAAAAGAAATAATGAATTTAACACAAAATATTCAAGAATCAAATCGTCCTTTTTTAATCACGGGACCTTGCAGTGCGGAATCTCCTGAACAAGTGATGTCCGTTGCGAAGGAAATTGCTGTAAATGGCCATGCGAATGTTTTAAGAGCGGGTATTTGGAAACCTAGAACTCGTCCGGATTCGTTTGAAGGTATGGGCGAAATCGCCTTGCCTTGGTTAATTGAAGCAGGAAAAGAAACTGGACTTCCCGTCACAATAGAAATTGCGAATCGTCATCATGCAGAATTAGCGTTAAAAGCTGGGGTTGATATTTTATGGATTGGCGCTAGAACAACTGTAAATCCTTTTGCGATTCAAGAAATTGCTGATTTTTTACAAGGAGTGAAAATTCCGGTCATGGTAAAAAATCCTGTGAATCCTGATTTAGAACTGTGGATTGGGGCCTTTGAACGTTTAGATAAAGCTGGCATCACTGATTTAGTAGCTATTCACCGAGGTTTTTCTGTGTACAAGCACCCTAAATATAGAAATGTTCCCACGTGGGAATTACCCATCGCTTTGCGCGAACGATTGCCCGATTTACCTATTATTTGCGACCCGAGTCATATTACAGGCAGGAGAGATTTATTGTTGGAAGTTTCTCAAAAAGCAATGGATTTAAACTTCGATGGATTGATGATTGAAACGCATCCGAATCCAGATAAAGCATGGTCCGATGCTGCTCAACAAGTTACCCCAGATGGATTAAAAGATATTCTTAGGCAACTAATTCTTCGTACGAGAGATTTTTCTTCGATCGATACGGGTGCGATCGATGAACTTCGACTAAAAATAACCAATTTAGATGATCGCTTATTTGATATTCTGTCTGCCAGAATGAACATGAGTGAGGAAGTGGGCCGCTTTAAATTACAACATAACATTACCATTCTGCAGCAAGAATGGTGGATGAAAATAATTGAATCTCGTTTAAGTAAATCGGATAACTATCAACTTTCTGAGCGGTTTATTCGGCAAATAATGGATGCCATTCATCAAGAATCCATTCGTCACCAGACAAAAGTGATGAACAAACGAAATGAACCATGAAAAAAGTAATTCAACCTGGTAAAAGATTTGGAACAATAGCAATTCCAGCTTCAAAAAGTGATGCACAACGTTCCCTTTTAGCAGCGGCTTTAGCACATGGAGAAAGTAAAATCCATAATATTGGCCAAAGTCAGGATGAAGTATCAATGATTTCCTCCATTCAAAAGTTAGGGGCAAAGGTGGATTTTATTAGTACAACATCAGCACGTATTACTGGAATTAAAACCTTTCCCAAACAAGTGGAGTTAAATGTGGGTGAAAGTGGACTTGGAGTTCGCCTGCTGACCAGTATTTGCGCGGCACATGATGGAGTTTTTACCATTCTTGGTACTGGTTCTTTGGAAAGCCGACCTTTGACTTTTTTCAGTGACACACTGCCGAAATTTGGGGCTAAATTTCAATCAAACGATGGATTTATTCCTTTACAAATTGAAGGTCCCATGGAGGGAGCAACCGTTGAATTAGACGGAAGTTTAAGTTCGCAATATATTTCAGGATTATTAATGGCTTTACCGCTGGTAAAAAAAGACAGTCATTTGTCTATTTCAACTTTAAATAGTCTGCCCTATATTCAAATGACGTTAAGCACTTTAGGGAAATTTGGAATTGAAATTCTTCATCAAAATTATGAGGAATTTATTATTCGAGGCGAACAAAAGTACATGCCAACAAACCACACCATTGAAAGTGATTGGAGTTCTGCTAGTTTTTGGTTGGTTGCTTCCGCGCTGGGAATGAATATTAAATTAACCGGACTTTCAATGACAAGTTTGCAGGCGGACAAACAAATTATTGACGCTTTTGAGGCAGCAAATTGCATCTTAAGCTACAAGGAAAATAAAATGAGAATGGATGGTCGAAATAGAACACCCTTTCAATTTGATGCTACTCATTGCCCTGATTTATTTCCTGCTTTGGCAACGTTTGCGGCATTGTGTGATGGCCGATCAGAAATAAAGGGTGTCAGTAGATTAGCGCATAAAGAAAGTAACCGAGGACTCGTTTTACAAGAAGAATTTGCAAATATTGGGGTACTTATTATTATAGATGGCGACATCATGCACATTCATGGAAAAACCAGTATTGAAGGAGGAAAAGTAGATGCTCACCACGACCATCGGATAGCCATGTGCTTCGGAATCGCGGCACTTTTCGCAGATGAACCCATTGAAATAAAAGGTGCCGAAGCAGTCGCTAAAAGTTACCCTCAATTTTGGGATGACCTAGAAGAATTATTTATAGATTCACGGTTCAAAAAGTCTTAACCTATTTTTTGCCATTTTTAGCTCTTCCTTTACATGCTGAGTTGCGTATATCCACTCAAATCGAGAAATAGACGCCATAATTTTCTTTTATATCTCAACTTTTTCATTAACTTAAGTAACAAAAATTGACCATGAAAGAGAATCCAATGACAAAACCACCTATTAATCAAACTATTACCAGTAAAAAAAGTTCATACAACGAGATTAAGATAGAAGTGTTTGAGCGACGAATTTTTTTAAAAATTCCGAAAAATGAAGCCGATATTGCATTTGTCCGTAAAATACAATTTGTGAAATGGGACAACAATTGGTTTCATTGGGTAATTCCCAACTATCCAGGCAACCTATCTTTACTTCAAACCTACTTTAGTGGGAGAATAGATTCTTTTATTGAACACCAGAGCGAAATGGTAGAAATAAAGCCATTAGAGGAAAAAATACTAAAAAAGAGAGACGACGTTTTACTGATAAAAACAAAAAATAATCGATTAAGAATCCTATTTGGGTTTAATCAAAAACTACTTCAAACGATAAAAAAAATACCTTATAATAGTTGGGATGGTAAAAACAAATGGTGGTCTATCCCTTATTCAGATTCATTTAAAGATCTTATATTGAAACAAATAGATGAGTTAAGTCTTTCTTTGATCTATAAAGAAGAAGCCACAGAAGCGCCAAATACACACAAGCGCATAACTGCTTTTGATATTCCAAATTACAAGCAATGTCCGGAGGATTTTATCCTGAAATTAAAGGAATTGAGATACAGTTTAAATACCGAAAAGACCTATAAATTTGCCTTAGAAGATTATATCAATTACCATCATACAATTGACATTGACAAGCTAAACGAAAGTCATATTCAAACCTTCCTTAGACATCTTGTGATGGAGCGAAATGTATCTACTTCGTATCAAAACCAAGCCATCAATGCTGTAAAATTTTATTATGAACGAGTATTAGGCGGTCAACGAAAAACGTATTTTATCGATCGACCAAAAAAAGAAAAAACATTACCAGTCGTTCTAAGCGAAGAAGAAATCATGCTTATTTTGCGCAGTGTAACGAATATAAAACACAAAGCAATTCTAATGATTATCTATTCTGCAGGCTTGCGTATTTCAGAATGCATTAATTTAAAAATAAAAGACATAGATTCTCATAGAATGCAAATTCGAGTTGAACAATCAAAAGGAAAGAAAGACCGTTACACCCTTTTAGCTACAAAAACTTTGCACGTGTTAAGAGATTATTTTAAAGAATATCGACCCAAAGAATTCCTATTTGAAGGACAAGATGGCGGATGCTATTCAGCGAGAAGCATTCAAAATATTTTCAGAGATGCTGTTGAAAGAGTAAAAATAAACAAGAAAGTAAGTGTTCATTCTCTCAGGCATAGTTTTGCAACTCATTTACTTGAGAATGGAACAAATTTAAGGTATATACAAAGTTTATTAGGGCACGCGAATAGTAAAACTACTGAAATATACACACATGTTACCACAAAGGGATTTGAAAATTTAAAAAGTCCTTTGGATAATTTGGATATCTAAAAAATAAATGTAATTTAGAAGAAAAATTGTAAAAAAGTATGAACCGACCGCTTAAGCTATTCATTTCTAAAGAGTCACAATCGGGAATAATCGGATATCTAACTGATTTTGAATATATTAATAGAAATAGATATAGTGGATATATACGCGCGTATAGCGACACGTTACAAGCAACCCTATGACGACAGTGATAACATTAAACGACAGTGATAAAATGAACGACAGAACAATTTTGGCAAAGCCATTTGGCTATCCTTCGCAAAAGCAAAAGAGCTGCAAAGCCAACGCACAAGCCAACGCGATTTGCAGCACATTTGCTTTTGCCCAACCGCACCAAGACCGTTCAGTATTAAACACATATTATTAACTTTGAAAAATTATTAGAAAAAATTAAATGGAAGTTTTAAATGTTAAACTGCAGATAAAATGAGCTATCAAAACAAATACGCAGTAAAAGCAAAAGCCCTCATCTACCAAGGTGAGTTGGACTACATTTCAAAATGTGTTCTTGATTATCCCGACATTGAAACAGGCGGAGATTTATTTGGCTTTTGGACTTATTCAGGTTTTCCGGTTATTCAATATGTAATTGGGCCAGGGAAAAAAGCAAATCATCAAGTTGCCTTCTTCAATCAAGACATTGACTATTTGCGTGAAGTAGGAAATGCTTTGCGTAATACACACGGACTACAACACATTGGCGAGTGGCACTCACATCACAGGTTAGGACTTGCAGAACCAAGCGGACATGACATCACCACAGTTACGAAGGCAATTGATAATTACAACTTAGGAAAGTTTTTTTTGGTAATTACAAATGTTCACCAAAGTTCATCAGGCATCAACGGTTTTATGTTTACGAAACAACAAGGAAGAGTTTTTGATTACACTGGTTGGGTTGTTCTAAATGGAGAAAGTCCAATGAGAAATTCTTTTGACAAAGAATTTGATTCGCTTGTTTACAAACCACAAACACAACGAGCATCAATAGTTGATTTGACAACAGCAAGTTTAGGAGAAACAGAATTTGTAAAACCTGAATACACTGCTGAATATTGGTTAAGCGACAAATCAAACCACAAGGTTCTAAAAAATATAATTGACGGACTTAGTGACGGAGTTGAAGAAGTAAAAGTATTTCAGAACAACGAGGACAAATCAATTTACTTAATGTTTCAGCACAAGGAAAAAAATTATTCCTTGTCATTCCCAACTGACTTTCCACAATCAAAGCCAGTGATAAAGGAACTATCAAATGAAGCGGAAACAATTATAGATGCTAACGGGCAAGAATGGAATCCCGAAGAAGAAATTTCTAAATCAACAATTGCATTTACCGAAAATATTTTAGGAATTAAAAAGAAAACTTTCTTTCAAACTTTATTAAGCAAATAAAATGACACCACAACGACTACAACACGAAACAGCAATTTTGGAAAAATACTTTCCTAAAAAATACAAGTTTGAAAACTTGAATTTAGCAAACGAACTTTTAGATGTTGGAGTAAAAACCCAATCAGGAAAAGTATATCGTTTAAATATCAGGTTGAAACCTGATTACCCAAACTCACTTCCTGAAGTATTTGTAGTTTATCCATTGCCTTTGAGAAGGCATGATGGTTCTGCAATTGATGGTGCTTCACATGAATTGCATACGCTTTCAAATGATGGAGACAAAATACAAATCTGTCATTTCAAACCTAATAACTGGAATCCTATTCAATCACTTTACAAAATAGTTTTAAAAGCAAGAATTTGGCTTGAAGCATACGAAGGACATTTAAGAACAGGAAAACCAGTTGACGATTATTTAAACAGTTAAACAATAAAATAAAATGGAAAACGAAAACAAAGCAACAAATCAAGAGATAACTAATTCTCTTGAGCAAATGAACAAGGGATTAAACAACAACAGCAATCAGTTGGTGTTTGACCCGACAACAGGAGAGTTTGTTGTTGCAAAGCCGAACCAACAAGTTTCGCCTGATGCAACTACAATCAATTCAATAGCACAAGACGGATTCGCCAAGTAACGCCTATGAAACCACTTGTATATGTTTACGAAGAACATCTTCGTGAACTGATTGCTGCTTCACAAACAGATATAATCAGAGGCGTTGCCTTTGAATGGAAAGGTGAAAGCGTTTATCATGTTCACACAAAGTTTCCGAAGGTTGCACCTTCGGGCTATCCTTCAATTGCCTTTTTTAAAATTGAAAAAGACAAAGATGCATTTGAAAACTGCAAAAGCAGTTTTCAAATGGTTGCTGATAGCGTTCACAATCCTGATACTGGTTTTTATAATTCAGTTCTTGGTGTTTTCCTTTTCCTTGACAAAGAGAAACTTTATCAATGTGCGTTTAGAAAATCCGAAACTGGTATTGAAGAATGTGAAGTAAAATATGTTCCTGAAAAAAGTGAATTGTATTCACGAAGCAAAGGACTTATTGAAGTTGACATTTTGGAGAACAAGAATGTTTTGATAATTGGTTTAGGAAGTTTCGGTTCACAAATAGCCGTTGAACTTGCGAAAGCAGGTATTGGAAATTTTACATTGGTTGACTTTGACAGAGTTGAACTATCAAATATTTCAAGACACATTTGCGGAGTCAATGAATTAGGAAGATTAAAAACATTTGCGGTTCGTGATGCGATTCTTGTGAAAAATCCATTTGCAAAAATTGATACTTGTGAGATAGACATAAATGAAAAATTAGAGTTGCTTACGCAACTCATTCAAAAAACAGACATTGTAATTTGTGTTACAGATAATAACCGTAGTAGATTCAACATAAATGAAATTGCTTTTGGTTTAGACAAGCCAGTAATTTATGGCAGAGCAGTTACAAGAGCAGAAGGCGGTGATGTTTTCAAATTGAAAGGACATGCAAGCCCTTGTTATGCTTGCTTAGTAAATGAAAGCGGGCAAATGAAATTCGGAGGTGATGAAGAAATTTCTACAAAGAAACAAGCAACGGAAGCACTTCCAACATACACTAATCAGAACGATATTAATGCTGTTGTGCAAGTTGGTTTATCATCAGACATTTTACCGATGTGCAACTTGATTGTAAAACTTTCATTGCTTGAACTTTCAAAAGGATTAAGCAGCGGAATAAATTCTCTTGAAAGCGAATTGACTTACGATTATTATTTCTGGGCAAACCGTAGAGAGAAAAATTATTTGAACTATCAGCCATTTAATAATTCCAAAATGCAACCAACCATTTTAAAATGGTTTGGTGCAAAAATTCCGACAAATCCTGATTGTTTTCTTTGTTCAACATTACAAAACCAATGAACGAAAATATTCGCTTAGACGATAGCACGGTGTTTAATCCGCAGACAGGAGAGTTTGGAACTCTACCTCAAATTTTGCTATTCTCTACTGACAAGAATATTTTAACTGACGAAACACCAGCAATAGTAAATTGGACAGTATCAAACGCAACTGTAATAAAACTAAACAATGAAGTAGTTGAACCGACTGGAACAAGAGAGTTTCATACAAGTGAACCTTTGACACTTACCCTATCCGCTTCAAATGATGTTGGTGCGGCAGAACCTAAGGCAATTACAATTGACATTGACAGACGAATTCCTGTTATTCACTTTTTCAAACCGAATGTTCCAGTTGCAATAAAAGGTTCTCCCGTAGTATTGAATTGGAATGTTGAAGGAGCATACAAAATTGAAATTGGTGGAATAGGAATAGTGCCAAGCACTTCATCAAAAACAATAACATTAGGCGACAACGGAGTATTTACTCTCATCGCTAAAAATTATTTTGGTATTCAAACAGAAGTAACAGCATCTGTAACAGTTTTCCCTACTCCCATTTTAGAAAGATTAATTGTTCCAATTCCTGACTTCAACAGAAAACTAAATTTGAATCCACTTCATATTGAAGCACCAATTATTGATGTTTCAATTAAACGAAGTTACTCACTTGAAAAACCCAACTTTACAAAACAGTCATTTGACTTGCAAACAACAAGGGCAATGCACAAACCAAAATATTCATACTTCAATCTGTCAGAAGTATTTCACCGAATAACAAAATCATTAAGAAACACGACATGAAAAAGCCAAACCTTCTTCAAACCTTTTTTATTGCCTGTTCGGGTGCTGACAGAGACATAATGTTAGAATGTCCTTCTGAATACAACAAGTATTCAGGAATTGGAGCAACAATTTTTTTAACTGCTGCACTTGCAGTTTTTACTGGTGGTTATGCTTTGAATTTTGTTTTTGATAATGCTCCTCTTTCTATTCTCTTCGGTATTCTTTGGGGGATTATCATTTTCAATCTTGACAGATACATTGTATTAAGTTTAAGAAAAGAAAAGATTCCAACTAAGACAGACATTTTAAGAGCACCATCAGAACAAGAGAGAACAGAACTTAAATCTGAAAGAAGCAGATTGTTGTGGAATCAGGCACTCATGGCTTCGCCAAGATTTTTAATTGCACTTGTAATTGCAATTACAATTTCAAAACCTCTTGAACTTCGTTTGTTCAGCACAAAGATTTTAAAAGAACATGAGAGAAGCTCTAAAGTTGAAACGGATAAATTTGATAAAGATGAAAACGATAGGGTTGCAGGTTTCAACAAACAACTTCAAGACCTTAACGGAAAAGAAGAAAACGAAAAGACAGCGATTTATTCTAACAATCCAATTTACAAGGAAGCAATTACAAAATTGCCAGAGATTCAAACTGGAATTGAAAGCAAAGAGAGTTTGATAAAAACCAACAACGGTATCATTGAAAAAAATAAATATTTAGAAACTGGTAGCAGGGAAAAACAAAATCCAATTAGTAAAGAGTGGGAAACAATCTACTACAAGTATTGGGTTAAGAATGCAACAGCAAGAGAAAAGGATGCTGAAAATGTTCGCTTGAACAATGAGAAAAAACAACTTGCAACAGAAAAAACTACTTACACTTCAAAAAAAGACACTGTTGAAAAACAGCTATTAGCAAAAACAGTTTCAATTGCAAGCCAGTATGATTTACAACGAGCACCAATTAAGCAAAGCATTGAAGATTTAAAGGAAACATATCCTATAAGGAAAGCAAAATATATTTCAACTGTCCAGCTTAATCCCGACATTCTTGAACGAATGCAATATTTGTCAAACATCTCAACATGGTTCAATCCTGTTTGGTGGGCAAGTTTTGTAATCACTCTTTTATTCATGCTTCTTGAAACAGCACCAGTTGTAGTAAAACTTCTAACTAAAAGAGGACCGTATGACGATAAACTTGATAGAATTGAATATGAGCATTACATAAATGAACAAGAAATTATTTCAAGGTGGAATACTAAAATAAATGTGTTGCTTGAAAAGGCAAGAGAAGCCGCAAGGTTAGAAGGTGATGTTTTTATCAAGATTGAACAACAACGCCTTGACCATGAATTAAAAAATAACCAAACAATTCTTGACGACTTAGCAGGTAAACAGGAAACACTTGCGAAAATGGCAATTGAAAAATGGTATGAGGAAGAACTTAGAAAAAGTAAATCGCAAGACACAACTGAAAGCAATCAAAGCAATCAGAATGGTCAGCATAATCAATTCAAACTTGAAGATACATTTTGGAAGTTAGTAAACTCACCAAGCGATATTCAATATTTCTTTAGAAATGGTTCACCAATAAGCAACGAATTATTGTACCGTGAAGACGGCAAATTGACATTGGGTAAATGGAATTATGGAGAAGATAAAACAGAAATTGCTGTTGATATTTTTGAAGAAAAAAGAAATTATAAAATTGAATCTTTGTCTAACAATTCTTTGAAGTTGAAAGAGAGGGGAACTACTGAATTAATTGAATTTGAAAAAACATCATAATGGGTTGGAGATTTAGAAAATCATTTGGGTTCGGACCAGTTCGGACAACTTTCTCTCAAAGAGGAGTTGGAAAAAGTATTGGCTTCTTTGGTTTTCGTTGGGGAGTTACGGCAGACGGCAGAAAGTATTGGAGTTTCGGTATTCGTGGGACAGGTTTGTATTACATCAAATATTTGTAGTTATGGACAAAATCATAAAAGTTGTTTTAGCCGTTCTCTTTTTTATTTGCTTACTTGAAATGCCTTATGGTTTTTATCAGTTTGTAAGGTTTGCAGGACTAGTTGGCTTTGCAATTCTTGCCTATCAAGCAAACCAACAAGGCAGACAAACAGAAATGATAATTTACGTTGGACTTGCTTTGTTATTTCAACCGTTTTTTAAAGTAGCCCTCGGCAGACAAATGTGGAATATTGTTGACATTGTAGTAGGACTTAGTTTAATCATAAGCATTTTTCTAAAGCCTAAATCCCAAAGCAAATGACATTAGTTCTAACACGACCGACAGCGTTCCAAAAGCCCACGCATTTGCACTCACATTTGCTTTTTTGCAACCGCACAAACCAACCCGAAAAAAGCAAAAGAGAGTGCAAACCAACGCACCCAGACAATGCAATAATTCATTGCAAACATGGGCGGACACTGCTTCGGACGGACAGAAGGGCAGCTTGTAACAGCGGGTTTAAGAAATTGGCGGTTCAGTGCTCCGCAGACACATTTGTGGTTAATCAAACATTGGTTCTCCGCATCAACATTTGTGGTGAAAATCGCCAACTTCTTAAACCCGCAAAACGTTAGTGGCAAGTCAATAAAAACCAAACACCGTCCGACTTAATAGTATCGTAACAGTTAAATTAAATATGATAGACACCGAAAATTAAATAGTATTCTTATGAAAAAAAACATTCTCTTATCAATCTTTTTAATTGCGATAGTCCTTAAATCACAAGGAGCAATTCGCTATGTCACGCCATTAGGAGCGGGTGCTTTAAACGGCACAAGTTGGGCAAATGCTTTTCCTGGTACTTCGTTACAAACTGCTATTACTTCATCAGGCATTGGAGATGAAGTATGGGTTGCAGCAGGAACATATTATACAACAACAACGACTAGTCGTAGTATTTCGTTTAGTATGAAAAATGATGTCTCAATCTACGGAAGTTTTACAGGGACAGAAACCTTATTATCACAAAGACTACTCACAACGGGCTTGACAAGTATATTGAGTGGCGAAATTGGAGCAATAGGAATAGGCGATAATAGTTATCATGTGATACACAATACTGCCTTAAACAATACTGCAATTATTGATGGCTTTATCATCAGAGAAGCAAATGATAATAGAGTGGTTTCATATACAAATGGACTTGGCGGTGGAATATTCAATCAAGGAAGTGGTGCAGGAGGAGTATGTAGCCCTACAATTAGAAATTGTATTATTACCAATAATCGAGCTGTATTTGGTGGAGGTATTTTTAATGATGGTTATAATGGAGGGAACGCTTCTCCAATAATTTCTAACTGTATAATCTCCAACAATACCGCTACAAGCGGTGGTGGTGGGCTTGACAACTTTGGAGTTGCTGGCATAGCAAGCCCAACTATAACAAATTGTGTAATTTATAATAACACAGCTACTCAAAGAGCTGGCGGTATGTATTGTTGGGGTGGTAATAGTGGCAATGCAAATCCAACTGTTCTAAATACAGTATTTGCAAACAATACGGCTGTTGATGGTGGAGGGGTGGTTTCAGATAGATTAAATGAAAGTGGAGGTGGTAGTTCGGGTAATAGCAATCCCAATTTTAGAAATTGTATTTTTTGGGGAAATACGGCATCTGGGACCGGCCCTCAATTTTTCATTTTAGGCGGAGCAACTTTCGTAGCAACTTATTCTGACATTAATCTCACAGGACAACTTTCCCCTCATGTTGTTTCAGGTCCTGCTACTGGAAATATTATTACAAATCCTTTATTTTCAAATATTGCATTAGGTGTTGGTGTAGATGGAAATTGGATGACTACTGATGATGGATTGCAATTACAAAGTTCATCTCCGTGTATTAATGCAGGAGACAACACAGGAGTGCCTTTAACAGATATTTTGACAAATAACAGAATACTCAATTCTATTGTTGACATGGGGGCTTATGAATTTAGCTCAACGTTGACAGTAGTTACAGAAATTGATAAACAAAATATCGGTATTGTTTTGTTTCCTAATCCAACAAGTAACATACTTAACATTACCTTTAAGAGTTCAGAAACCGACAATATTGTTTTAGCCATTTTCGACATCAATGGACGACTTGTGAATACTATACACCAAGGACAAATCGCAATAGGAACTTACAATTATCAAGTTGATTTATCGCAACAAAAATGTGGAATTTATTTTTTAACACTCAAGACGACCAAACAAGAATATACACAGAAAATAATGCGGACAGAATAGATGACCAGCCACTAACAGCACCTACAAAAAATTGGCGGTTCAGTGGTTAAATCAACCATTGTGCTTCCTATCAAGTTCAGAGCTGGCAGACAGTTTTGTGCTTCGAAATCGCCAACTTCTTGCAGCTGCAAAACGTTGTGCGACATTTTGACTGAACGAAACGAAAAACAGAAAAATTTAAAGAATGAATGAAAATATTTCTCCAATTATTCAAGCATCAGAATTGCTGAATTTATATAAATCTGAAAATTTAATTATTGTTGATGTTAGCAATGGAAAAAATGCAAAGTTAAATTATGACGCAAAACATTTAGAAGGAGCAATATTTGTAGATTTAAACACTCAACTTGCAGAAATTAAAAATGATTTGTCAATTGGCGGAAGACATCCATTACCCAAAATTGAAAATTTCGCAAAAACCTTATCAAATCTTGGAGTTTCTCCAAAAAGTCAAGTTGTGATTTATGATGACAAAAATGGCTCAAATGCGTCAGCTAGATTTTGGTGGATGTTGAAATCAATTGGTCACGAAAAAGTTCAAGTTCTAAATGGCGGAATTCAAGAAGCAGAAAAGAATAATTTTCCATTAAGTTCAAAAACTGAAAGTATCAACAAAACTGAATTATATAAATTTGACAATTGGAAATTAAAAATTGCCGAAATAGAAGAAGTTGAAAAAGTTTCACAAACCGAAAATCATATTGTAATTGACGTTCGAGATGTTGAACGCTACAATGGAGAAACCGAGCCAATTGATTTAATTGCCGGACATATTCCTGGAGCAATAAATGTTCCATTTACTGAAAATTTAGACGAAAACGGTTTGTTTTTATCTCCAAATTTGCTAAAACAGAAATATGAAAAAGTATTTGGAAATACTAAAACTGAAAATATAATTGTTCATTGTGGTTCTGGTGTTACAGCGTGTCACTCAATTTTAGCAATCGCATATGCTGGTTTGGAAATTCCAAAACTTTATGTAGGTTCGTGGAGTGAATGGAGCAGAAATAATAAATTAATAGAAATAAAAACTGAAAACATTTAAAAAAAACGATCGCACAACAGCCGTTTCACGAAATTGCGGGGTTTGGGATTTATCAGAATTGGTAATTTTTGAAACTAAATTTTGTCTATATTTGTAATCAAAAGTGTTGAAAATCCGCAACTTCGTGAAGCGGCGACACGTTAGCAGTAAGTGAAATAGAATACAAAAACATAATTATTTAATGAAATAACAACAAAAATGAATAAACAACGAAATTTTGACCCTTTACAAAAGGAAAAACTAGGGGAATATGTATACGCATTGCGAGACCCAAGAGATAAGAAAATATTTTATGTTGGACAGGGCATCAAAGATAGGGTATTTGAACATTTTAATGAAGCACAGAGCAGTCTAAATTCTGCTATACCCTTCAATCAAATGAGTAGTAAAGTTATTCGCATATTAGACATTTGGAATAATAACGAGGATGTGGAATGGATTATTTTAGCCCATAATTTACCTTCTAATAACAATGTTGCTGATTTCGTTGAATCCGCAATCTTTGATGGCCTTTCTGAATCGCAAAATGGAGAAACTCTGAACGAACAAACGCCTCCAAGGTCTTCAAGGCTTTTACCTGAAGACTTAGAGGCAATGGCAGCAGAATTTGTTTATCCAACAACAGCACACTCTCATGTATTTGTTTTTCCAATTCAAAGCGCCTTATATTATGGTTTAACTCCTTATAATGCAACAAGATCAACATGGGGCATTCATAGTCAGTACCAAACACTTAATCCAGCCTTTGCTGTTGGATTGAAAAATTCTATATCCAAAGGAAGTTTTGAAGTATCGGCATGGAATAATGTGACGGGAACAGGAAAACAAGAATTCAACTCACCAAATCATCCAAATCCTAACGACTATACCCCACTTTTAAACAAAAACTGGAACAATGTACTTGCAATTGCAAAAGGCTTTTGGCAAAGAGGGGGTTATTTAATCGTTGAATTTGATGGCAATGGTAGCTTCAGAATTATAAGAGGATCGAAAGATAAAAATTGGCATCATTGTATTTAAAATAAACTAATACGAAAGACAATCTAACACCTACTGCTAACAGCGGTTTGGCGTAATGGCGGGTTCAGTGCTTCGTATAATGGTTTTGTGGTTGGTTCAAGGTAGTTCTTCGATTGAACTATTGTGCTAAAAGTCTGCCACTACGCCAAGCCGCAAAACGTTAGCGGTCATGCTAAGACATGAAGCAAGTAATCACGAAAAAATAAATTTTTAAACAGATTAAACCTTTTTGTTTTTTTTAAGTCCAAATTAAAAATAATTAAACATGAAAAAAAACTACACCCTTTTTTTATCATTTATTTCAATGATAGCTTATTCCCAAAACCCAACAATAACAATAGACATAGGCAATGTGGTCACTTCAGACTCCCTAATGAAACCAATACTTGGTGTAATTTCAGGACCAGATGCAAATTATAATTCTGCAAATGCCAATCTTACAACTCAGTTTCAAAATATTGGGGTAACAAGCATTAGAAATAATGATTATTCTGACGACAGACTTGACATGGATTTAATGTTTAATTGTGGAGGGGCTACTTATCCGAGTTGGGGTTCATGTAGTCCAACAGTAAGTGCCAATTATAATTTTACGGCTAGTGATATACAATATAGCAGTTATGTTAGTGGAGGGTTTGAACCTTTTTTAAGACTAGGTAGCGAAAATCCGCCCACTTCAGGTCCTTTTGTTAAAGATAATATTGGTCCGATAAATTCTACAGAAGAAACAAATTGGATTATAGCAGCTGATACTGTAGCAAAACATTATTCAAATTTTCCTGGTGGAAACGGTGGATTACAATATTTAAATGTTTGGACAGAATGGCCAAACTCATTTAGCTTTTGGCCAAGACCGAATTCGGAATTTTATCCATTTTTTACTTCGGCAGTTTCTCAATTAAAAACGAGCCACCCAACCAAAAAAGTAGGTGGGCCAGGAATGTTAAGTAGTTATATGTGTAAAGGCTTGCCTGTTGTAGCTAATGAACCATATCAACTTGTTAATTACATGTATCAAAACAATGTAAAACCTGATTTTTTCACTTTTCATGTATTCAGTAGCAATCCAATGAATTACTATAATGCATCAAAACAATACAGCGATATGCTTTTAGGTGTTGGCAGCTTTAATGGAGTACCATGGGCAGGTACTGGTTTTTTTGATACAACAGAATTAATTATTGACGCATGGGGGAATACAAATAATCCAACAAATGAATTTGGGGCATCTACTGGAACATATAACCCGACAGATATGGATAAATATTTGGCAAAAAAAGAAGGCTCTACTGCGTTTTTAGCAGCATGGGCAGTTTTGCAAAGAGCCAATGTTGAGCGCGGGTATTATTATCGGTCTGGAGACATGGGACCGACAACATCAGCAGCTTTAGCAAATGGAGCATCTCTTGGTTTGTTTTATGGAGATGGCTCATATAAAAGAGTAGCGTATGCTTTCAAAATGTGTGCTAACTTATATTCCAACTACAATAAAATATTAAACACTTCATTAATAAATGTTACAAATCAAAATGATTCAATCTTTTGTTTATCGGGGATGTCTATAAATGGAACAAAGGCATTGTTAATAGCAAATACGACTATGAAAAATATAGATGTTAATTTAACAGTAAACGGATCATCCATAGTTTCTGCAAATTATTCATCTATAGAATACTATTTGATTGATAATACAAGTGATGGAACTAATCCACAAGTTTGGAATCCCTCCATAACAAATACTATTGCATCTCAAACAGGCGTTTTGGTAGTTCTAACTCCAATAAATGTAGTTAGTGTTGCCGAAAACAGAACAAGTTCCGACATAACTGTATATCCAAATCCTACAAACGGTGACGTAAACATTATACTACAAAATCAAAATCTGGTTAGTACTAAAATTTACAATTTAATTGGTGAATTGATTCAAGAAGTTTATACATCTGAATTTTCAATTTCCAATTTGCCTAATGGCATATACTTTTTACAAATCCAAACCAATAATTCGACTTACACTAGTAAAATAATAAAAAATAATCCTTAAAATATGCAAGTGAAAAAATATTTTATACCCAAAATTATACTTACAGTTTTATGCTTGTTTAATCTTAACGCTCATGCTCAACTCTCTGGATTGGTAATTACAGGAACACCAGATAGTCCGAGTGGAGCAACTTGGACATACAATGCAACAATTGGTTCAGTTGTTTACGATTTGAAAGGATTAATTTATAAACCTTTGGGTACTGGAAATTTCCCAGCAGTTATAATTAATCATGGCACTGGTGGAAATACGGATGTAAATGGATATAGTGATAAAGTAGCCAAAGAAATGGTAACGTGGGGCTATGTTACTATTGCAACAAATTATTGTCACATGGGTACGAGTATGGCTTTTCCATGTGGTTCGCCAGGGGTTTGTACAGGAATGACAGATTGGGGAGCTAGTTCGAATAATTTTTTACGTGCAATGAAAGTGTGGGATATTCTTGCGTCACTTACATATGTTGATACAAATTGTATTGCAACTTTTGGTCATAGCAGAGGATCTTTTTTGACTACTGGATTAGCTGCAAATTATTCAGATAAATTTAATTGTGCGGGACATACGGATGGTGGAGTAGCTATTCCAGACCAAATAACAATGCCAACTTTGGTGATGGCAAACGATGTTATCATTCCATATATTTTGCACCATGGTGATTCAAGTGTTCAGGTTCCAATAATAAACGATGACAATTTCGATTCAATTTTAACCCAAAATGGTGTAATTCATGACTATTATGTTTACACAGGTTACGTCCATTCGGATATGCCACATGATTCATTGGTTTATGTTAGAACGCAAACTTTTTTTAATCAATACATTTGTAATACAACGACAGGGTATATAGACAATAATGTAATTTTTTCAAGGCTTATTTTTTTTCCTAATCCCGCATCTATCGCCATCCAGTTAGAAATTCATGAAAAAAGTAATATGACAATTTATAACTTCACTGGACAAATCGTAATTTCAAGAATAATATCTCCTAAGGAAAAAGTTGATATTTCGAATTTAGAAAATGGCGTCTATTTTATCTCACTATCAGAAGGAGAAAAAAATAAAACCGCAAAATTGATTATTGCAAATTGACAATTGCATTACACACAGCACGAACCGCTAACAGCACCTACAAGAAATTGGCGGTTCAGTGGTTCGTATGACAGTTTTGTGGTTAATCAAACATTCGTTCTTCGTATGAACATTTGTGGTGAAAATCGCCAACTTCTTGTAGCTGCAAAACGTCAGGCTGTGAAAAAACCTACATTTTCACACTCCACCTGTCAAAATAGCTGTTTTTTTTTCGATTTTAAGCGTTGTATTGGGTTGTATTTTTAGGCTACGGATTTGTAATTCAAAATACGAAAGTTGTCATAGAGTCTTAAAAACAGCTGTTTTTTGTTCGATTTTAGGAAAGCAGGGTATTTTGGTTTCCATTTCTTGAGTTTTTCCAATAACTTTTCTATTCCCAGTATATTGATGGCCCGTTTCATATTATAAACCGTCATGATCAATGCCATTTCACCGTTTACTTTTTCAAGTCCTCTGAGGTTGGTGTGATTATATCCCCATTGCCGTTTGATGGTGCCAAATATATGTTCGTTAATCTATTCAGTTGTATTTTGATTTTTATTTGACTTCATGAGTTCCGCTGCGCTCCAGTTCTTGTCTTTTACGGTAAAGGTCTTTGTTTGCTTTGTAATGTAGTCCATTTTTCTCCACTGCATTAGCATATTGACTGCGGTCTATTTCTCTTCTACCGTCTGCTTTTGCGGTGCAAAGCTTTTGAACAGGACATGTTTTACAAGCAGGTGTTCGGTATTTTTTGAACTGATAACTATCTCGTTCTCGCGTCTTTTTGTGCCATGAACCAGTGGTAGTCAGAATGTTTCCTTCGGGACAAGTATACGTATCGGAAGCAGCATTGTAGTTGAATTTATCCACCATATAATCGGCGGTGGTTCCTTTATTGTTCGCATTTACGATAGTTGGTGGACAAACCAAAGTGGTAATTCCAGCTTTTTGACATGTTTCAATTTCTCTTCCGTTGTGATATCCCTTGTCTAAAATAGCAGTGAAGCTTTTTTAACTTCAGATTTTCTTTTGTTTCTAAAGCAATACCGCTCATTGCATTTCGGTCGTTTCGGTTAATGGTATGCGTGGCAACCACCAGATTATGTTTCTGATCAACAGCAGCTTGCACGTTATAACTCACCTCAACAACTTGACCTTGTACAAGCAAAGCCCTGGCATCGGGATCTGTAGTGCTAACCTGTGGCTCTCCGCTTGCTTCAATAGCTTTGGACAATTGTTCATATTTGATCTTATTGATGCTGAGTTTTGCTATTTTTTCTTGAATGTGAATCACTTTTTCTACAGACTTTTCGTTCAAATCGTTTTGTTCCAGGGCTGCTAAATATTCGTTTGTCTTTTCTTCAATATACGCCAAATGGCGTTCTATTTTTTTTGGACTATAGTTACTCTTTTTACTGTTGTTTGCGCGTACTTTTGTTCCACCATCGCTACAACTTCGCCAGTAATCAACTGCGCATCTTTCAAAAACAGCACAAAAAGTTTAAAGGTAGTTTTTAACGCTTTGGGATTGATTTTTCTGAAATCTGAAATACTGTGATAGTTGGATGCTAATCCTTCCAAAAGCCAATGCAATTCAACATTACGAATCGCTTCTTTCTCCAATTTCCTGCTACTTCGCAAACCGTTTAAATACCCATAAAAATAGAGTTTCAAAAACACTTTGGGATTAAAGGCAGGTCTTCCTTCGGTTTTCAAGGTGGCTATCTCAAAACCCAATTTATCAAGTTCCAATTGCTCTACAAATGCATCCACAAACCGCACAGCATTTTCTTTCTCAATAAATTCCTCCATGCTACGCATCTGAATTTGAAACCGATCTTGAACACCTAAATAACTCATTTTTATGGATTTATTTTACATAAATATACGGGTTTTGTAGGTAGTTATTAAACTTTAATTGCTATATTTATGAACTGATTAGTGTTGGTTTTTTCACAGACTGCCGTTAGCGGCAAGGCTAGGGGACGCGCTAACATCAAATTTTCGTGCTGACATTGGACGACAGAAAAGCCAACGCTTCGTAAAATTAAAAGAGGTGCAAGCCAACACACAAAACCAACCCGTTTGCACCACATTTAATTTTACCCCAACCGCACCCAAAGCCCACCCACCACCCGACAATTTGGACGACAAGAAGAAGTTTGAAAATTTAATTGCTCAATTCAAAATATTTATCGTAATATTGCAATTTAAATATGAAGTTATGGGTGCTACAAAGACAGAACATTTTACAGACAAACAAAACACAATAGCGACAATTGCTAAAGCGTTGGGACATCCTGCAAGGGTTGCCATTATTGACTATTTGCTAAAAGTGGACGCTTGTATTTGTGGCGATATTGTAAACGAATTGCCATTGGCACAGCCGACAGTTTCGCAACATTTGAAGGAACTCAAAACCGCAGGACTTATCAAAGGTGACATTGAAGGAAACACAATTTGCTACTGCATAGACGAAAAAGCCCTTGACAAACTGCAAAGCTATTTTGCAAACATTTCAACCAAATTAGAAAAGAAGAAAAAAGATTGTTGTTAACCAAACAAATAAAAAGCAAAATGAAATTATCAGAAATAAAAAAACATTTAAGCACTGCCGAAGCAGTGAATTTTGAACTTCAAAATGGAACTTCAGTTCCCGAACATTTTCACGTTACAGAAGTTGGCGTAGTAACCAAACACTTTATTGACTGCGGTGGGACAATCAGAAATGAGAAAGTAGCAAACTTTCAATTGTGGGATGCAAACGATTTTGAACATCGCTTGAAACCTGCAAAATTGCTCAACATCATTAAACTTTCCGAAGAAAAATTGGGAATGGAAGATTTGGAAATTGAAGTTGAGTATCAAGCCGAAACAATCGGTAAGTATGATTTAGATTTTAATGGAAAAGACTTTGTGCTTGTTTCAAAACAAACTGCTTGTTTAGCTTCTGACAGTTGTGGAATTCCACAAGAAAAGTTGAAAGTAAATTTAGCAGATGTAACAACTCAAAATTCTTGTAAGCCAGGCGGTGGTTGTTGTTAATTTAAATACAGTAAAATGAAAATAATAAAAAAAACAATTCTTTTGACTTTATGCACCATTGGTATATTAACTATTTCATCTTATAAGCAAATGAAAAAAGAAGAATTATTTCCAAAGCTATCAACTTATTGCGAGAAGCTTTCAGAAGAGTTTATTCAAATACCCGATGAACGAAAAGTAGAACTAAAAGATATAGCTAATTTTATAGTGGAACAAAGAAAAGAACATAAACCAGCTAATTTACTGTTTGTATGCACAAGTAATTCACGCAGAAGTCACATGGCACAAGTATGGTCTCAAATTGCTTCCTATTATTATAACATTGATAGTGTATTTACATTTTCGGGAGGCACCGAACAAACTCGTGTAAACATTAATGCCATTGATGCACTAAATAGAACAGGAATTGAAATTTACTCAAATAATCAGGGCGACAACCCATTAAGGTATGTTAGGGTTGGTAATAAAATCAATCCTTGGGTTATTTTTTCTAAAAAATATACTGATGCTACAAATCCAAAAAATAATTTTGCTGCTGTTATGGTATGCTCCGAAGCCGACAAAGCATGTCCTTTTGTTGAGGGTGCCGAATCAAGAATTGGCTTGCCATATCAAGATCCAAAAGAATTTGACAATTCCCCATTAAAAGAAGCAAAGTATGACGAACGTTGCCGTCAAATTGCAAGAGAAATGTTTTATATAATGGACTTTGTTTCAAAAAAATAAATTATGTCAGCAAATGATTGTGCGCCTGTGGCTGAAAGAAAGAAACTCAGTTTCTTAGACCGTTTTCTTACCTTATGGATTTTTATTGCAATGGCGTTTGGCGTTGGTATCGGCTATTTCATTCCTTCAAGTAGCAATATAATCAATTCCTTTTCAAGTGGAACAACCAATATACCTTTAGCCATTGGCCTAATATTAATGATGTATCCACCACTTGCCAAAGTGAAATATGAGCAAATGGGTAAGGTTTTTAAAAACACAAAAGTACTTGGAGCTTCATTATTTTTAAACTGGCTTGTTGGACCTGTATTGATGTTTTTTTTAGCATTGACTTTTCTTCAAGGCTATCCCGAATATATGATTGGATTAATCTTGATTGGATTAGCCCGTTGCATTGCAATGGTTGTAGTTTGGAACGATTTAGCAGACGGAAGCAGAGAATACGCAGCAGGATTGATTGCACTGAACAGCATCTTTCAAGTGCTTTTATACAGTGTTTACGCATATGTTTTTATCTCAATACTTCCACCCATATTTGGATTTGATGGTTTTGAAGTAAACATTAGTATTGGTCAAATTGCCGAAAGTGTAGGTATTTATTTGGGAATTCCATTTGCATTAGGTATCCTCAGCCGTTATTCTTTAATTAAATGGAAAGGTGCAGAATGGTTTCAAAACAAATTCGTTCCTATGATTTCCCCAATCACACTTGTTGCTTTGCTTTTTACAATTGTTCTAATGTTCAGCTTAAAAGGCAAACTTATTGTTCAAATTCCAATGGACGTTGTTCGTATTGCTATTCCACTAATTATTTATTTTGTGGTAATGTTTATTGTAAGTTTTTTCGTGGGTAAATACTTCGGTGCTGATTATTCAAAAAGCACATCCATTGCATTTACAGCAACTGGAAATAATTTTGAATTAGCGATTGCAGTAGCAATTGGTGTTTTTGGTATTAATAGTGGGCAAGCATTTGCAGGGGTTATCGGTCCTTTAGTTGAAGTTCCTGCACTAATTGCATTGGTAAACGTGGCGTTTTGGTTTAGAAAAAAATATTTCAATGATAAAATTTAATACAGAAAATGAAAATTGCATTATTCTCCGACATCCACTCAAATCTTCCTGCATTGGAAGCATTTTTTAAAGACCTTGAAACCACAAAACCCGATGTGGTTTATTGTTTGGGCGACTTAGTAGGCTACAACATTTGGCCAAACGAAGTAATAAACGAAATTAGAAAAAGAGGTATTCCGACCATTGCAGGGAATTATGATTTTGGTGTTGGCAGAACTTCGGACGACTGCGGTTGCGCTTACAAAACAGACGAAGAAAAAGGAATGGGTGTTCAGTCAATTGCTTTGACAAATTCATTAGTAAAACCCGAAGAACGCCAGTATTTGCGGATACTTCCTGCACATATTCAAGTGGAGTATCAACTCAACAACGACCATTTATTTTTATTGATGGTTCACGGAAGTCCACGAAAAATAAACGAATATTTATTTGAAGACCGTGACGAAAAAAGTATGCTCCGCATATTGGAAACTTCAAATGCTGACTTGATGTTTTTTGGACACACTCACAAACCGTATCACCGCATTTTTGAATACGACAAAGACGGACAAAAAGCATTTCGGCACGCCATCAATTTAGGTTCAATTGGCAAACCAAAAGACGGAGACCCAAGAGGCTGTTATGTTATGATTACTATAAACGACAACAGTAGCAAGTTTGACAAAGACAGTATAAAAGTTGAATTTATTCGGGTTGCTTATGATGTAGAAAAAGCAGCAAAGGCAATAGAAGAAAGCATTTTACCAAATGCTTATGCAGAAATGCTAAGAAAAGGATTTTAAGAAAATGAAGAGAATTTTATTTTTTACCGCTATAACCTTCATTGCTTTTCAAAATACAAAAGCACAATCAACTTATGTTGGCGGACTTTTCCCGACTATTGACCATTCGGGAACAATCACAAAACATTTAGATTATAGCTTTTATTATTTCGGTGCATTTCCGTTGGTCAAATTCAACAAGCCCGACATTTCTAAAGACGCAAATTTTTTATTGTTCTATTCTGAGCAGGCATTAACATTCAATTTAAACAAGCATTTATCTTTTACTGGAAGTTATGTTTACCAAAGAGAAAATGTAACTAAAGACAACTACTCAAACGAAAATCGTGTTCACATTCAAGCCACCTACAAACATTTGGCAAAGACAATAAATCTAAAGCACCGTTTGCGTTTTGATAGCCGTTTTGTTCATAATAGAACAACAGGAGAAACGCCATACACACACCGTTTGCGTTACCTCATTGGACTTGATGTTCCAATTAAAAGCAAGAAAAATAATTTATACTTTACAGCATACGAAGAAGCATTTTTTAATACTTTCAAAAATGCAGGTGCGGTTTACGGAGAGAATTGGGCTTATGCTGCAATTGGCGTAAAACTCAACGACAAAAACAAAATAGAAACTGGACCGCTTTACATCACTTGGAACACAGGCGGAAACAATTGGTTTCATCAATACTATTTACAACTGACTTGGGTTTCACATTTGGACTTTACTAAACCTAAACAGACAAAGTAGCCAACACATTTGGTGGCACATTTGTATTTTTTTTTTTCAGCACACCGACCAAAGCTAAAAAAATCCAAAAGAGCCACCAAGCCAACGCACAGGGACAGTACAAACTTGACACAACAGACCGTTGACCGAAAGAAGCCCAGCAGGTAACATTTAGCGAACTAGCAGAAAAAAGTCCAAAAAAAGAGTCCAATACGTGGACTTTTTTTTGTTAGTTGGTGTTGACCGATTGCTTTTTCTTTTTATAGGTGATAAAGTAACTCAAATCTCTTTTTTCATTTCTTCTTCCATTTTTCATTTTTCATTTTTCGCTATTTTAGTTCGTTCTACTATACAACTTCCTTACCCGTCGTCCTTCAGCCGATGGACAGGAAAATTAAAAGCAAGATGTCTTGACTAACCTTTGTTATTCAAATTCGCACGGCGAAGCCTTGTTGTTTAGCTTATTCATGGTTTCCGTTTTTTCCGTTTGTTTGGTTCCAACCCTAAATGTGTATACAATTTCCATTTTTCCAATCTTGCAACAGGGGCAAACAGTAAAATCTTTTCCATACTTCTCAAGCATCCGTTGACTTGCAGGAATGCGAACCACCACTTTTAAAGGTGTTAATTTCAGGGCTTTTCGAATGGCTTCCAACCGTTTAAATACCCATAAAAATAAAGTTTCAAAAACACTTTGGGATTAAAGGCAGGTCTTCCTTCGGTTTTCAAGGTGGCTATCTCAAAACCCAATTTATCAAGTTCCAATTGCTCCACAAATGCATCCACAAACCGCACAGCATTTTCTTTCTCAATAAATTCCTCCATGCTACGCATCTGAATTTGAAACCAATCTTGAACACCTAAATAGCTCATGCTTATGGGTTTATCTTACATAAATATACGGGATTTGTAGGTGGTTATTAAACTTTAATTACTATATTTATGAACTGATTAGTGTTGGTTTTTTCACAGACTGACGTTTGCAATAATACTAAAAATCGTAGAAAAATAGAACGAGAATAATTTTTAAGATTTTCAATTTGATTATATTTGCAATTATGAATAAGAACCTTTATATAATTGCAGGTTGCAATGGAGCAGGAAAAACAACCGCTTCTTTTACTATTCTGCCAGAAATTTTGGATTGTAAAGAGTTTGTAAATGCTGACGAAATAGCAAAAGGTCTATCACCATTTCAACCCGAAAAAGTTTCTTTTGAAGCAGGTAGAATTATGATACGTCGAGTAAATGAGCTACTTGTTATGAATAAAAATTTTGCTTTCGAAACTACATTGGCTACTAAAAGTTACAAATCAAAAGTGATTAATGCTCAAAAAAACAACTATACGGTTACGTTGCTTTTCTTTTGGTTGCAAAACGTAGATTTAGCAATTGAAAGAGTCAAAAATAGAGTGTCGGAAGGCGGTCATAATATTGAAAATGAGGTTATTCGAAGAAGATACAAGAATGGGATAAAAAACTTATTTGAAATTTATATTTCCATTGTTGACGAAGTGATGATTTTTGATAATTCAGCGGGAAAACCTGAATTAATAGCAGAAAAAACATTGGAATCAGAAGTGAATATTTTAAGTGAAATTAAATTCAATAAACTAAAAAATTACTACCATGAAAACTCATAAAAGAACACAAAACCAAACTAAAATATTGGAGGGAATGGACAAAGTTTATGAAAAATTAATTGAGTTCAAAAAGAAAATGAATAGCGATTTGATTATATTGAAAGATAATCAAATCATACGAATTAAACCATAAAGGAAGCTCTCTTGCCTCAAGCTGTAAGCATTTTTTTTTCAGGTAATATAATTGTACTTGAAAATAGAAAAGCACGCATAAAGTGTTAAAATTGACTCCTTTATTTTTGACACTAAGCCTTTAGGGTGTTTTGGTTCCCATTTCTTAATTTTTTCCAATAACTTTTCTATTCCTAGTAAATTGATGGCCCGTTTCATAGTATAAACCGTCATAATTAATACCATTTCACCGTTTACTTTTTCAAGTTCCAATTGCTCCACAAATGCATCCACAAACCGCACAGCATTTTCTTTCTCAATAAATTCCTCCATGCTACGCATCTGAATTTGAAACCGATCTTGAACACCTAAATAGCTCATAATTATGGATTTATTTTACTTAAATATACGGGATTTGTAGGTAGTTATTAAACTTTAATTACTATATTTATGTACTGATTAGTGTTGGTTTTTTCACAGACTGCCGTTATAAGAAATTGCCTGAGTTCACGCTTCGGGTCTGGGGAAATCGATAAATTTTTAAATTTCCTTAATGGAAAGTTACATATTTTCGCTATTTTTGATTAATAAACAAAAAATAAAACAAAATGAAACAAAATTTTCTAATTATAGTATTAACAG
>CAMDAO010000018.1 GCA_945888595.1 Chryseobacterium gleum
TGTGAATTAAAACTTTTTGGACTACGAATAACACGTAATTTAGGAGAAAGAAAATGATAGGCCCATTCTTTTACCATTGTTTTTCCAACACTGCCAGTAATTGCCACCATTGGGAATGAAAACTTTTCTCTGTGAGTTTTAGCAATTTCTTGCAAAGCCCATAGTGAGTTTTCTACTAAAATAAAAGCGGCTTCAGGATATAGTGCCACATCAATTTCCTGCGAGATTACGAAAAAACGAACTCCTTTGGAAAAAGCCTCCTGTATAAATAAATGACCGTTTCTAAAATCACCTATCAAAGCAAAAAATAAAGTATCCTGACCTTGTACTATTTTTCGTGTGTCAAATGAAATGGAAGTTAATACAGGATTGGAATGCTCCGTTAATGAACGACCTTTCGTAATGCTGCAAATTTCAGAATATGTAAAATTGATTTTCAAGAAACAACTTTATTAAAACAAGAACGGCAAAGCGGTTTATAAGAATTAACCGCTCCTAAAAGGAAAAGTTCCTTATCTTCAACCAATCGATGCGAAAATTGAGCTAAGTTACCACAAGAAACACAGATAGCGTGCACTTTTGTCACATATTCTGCAATCGCCATCAATTGCGGCATGGATCCAAAAGGAATTCCCTTATAATCCATATCTAATCCAGCAATTAAAACGCGAACACCTTTGTTCGATAATGCAGTACAAACAGCGATTATTCCAGGGTCAAAAAATTGTGTTTCATCAATGGCAACAATCCTTTCTCCTTTCCAATGGTTCATAATTTCAGAAGAATCATTAACGCCAATAGCTTGTAGACTAGACCCTTGATGACTCATCACATTTCCTTCGCTGTATCGATTGTCTAAAATTGGTTTAAAAAGTAGAATGGCTTGTTTGGCAAATTCAGCTCTTTTAAGCCGGCGAATTAATTCTTCCGTTTTACCGGAAAACATAGACCCACAAATGACTTCAATCCATCCATGCGTTTGCCCATTTTCTCTAAATTGCTCCAAAAACATATTTTATCGTATTAAAGGTTATCAACAACTTATAGAAGACAAATAATTTAAACCTTTATTTTCTATATTGGGTTACTGTGTATTTTTATCGAATCAAAGTACTTTTTGAATTGTAAATCAATCAAAGCACGCGAGTAACTTTGTAAAAATATTGAAAAAATTGATTTTTAGATAGTATTATGGGAAATTTTGGTTCAAAAGAAGATATATTGGTTGAAATAGCTGTATTATTTAAACAAATGGACAATGGGAAATTAACATTGGACGAATTAGATGATTTGGTAAATATGAGCCGTGAATTGCATGAAAGAACTGTAATTCTTCGTTATAAAGCCTTTGAGGAAAAGATTTTTGGCGTTAGAACCATAGTTCCAGAAGAGAATGCAAATACTGAAGAAGAAATGGCCATTCCAGAAGTAACTGTTGAACCTATTATAGAACCAGAAACAAGTATTGATGAAATAGAGGAATTATCTGCGGATGAAATAGACGTACCCCTTTTTCATGTTGAAGTCAAAGAAGAAGCTTCTTTTGGTTTTAGCCTTTTTAATGACCCTCTTCCAAGTGTTGAACCAAAAATTACGGAGAAAAAAGTTGCTTCTGATCCACTAGAAGAAATTTCAATAGAAGAAAAGAATGAGCAAGTAATTTTTGAAAAAGATATAGAAGAATCGAATTCTCTTTTTAATTCAGAAATTATTGAGCCAATTTCTTTTGAATCAAATAACGAGGAATTTTCATCTGATAGAACAATGTCGGAAACGGAACAAGCACATACTGAAAATTTAGCTAGGTTTTTAAATAAAACCCCTGAAACCATAGCTACTGAGACGATTTCTGAACCAGTAGAATCGCTTTTTCAAGCTGATGAGCCTGCTTTCAATTCTTCAAGCGCGATTGTAGAAGTTCCCTTTGTAGAAGATTTTAATGAAGAAATAATTGTGGATGCAGCAAACGAATCGTCAGAAGATTTTTATGAAAGAGAAGTCGATAAAGTTGAGTCAACGTTAGAAATTGAAACAGAAGAAGATTTTGACAAAGCGGTAATGACTGTCTTTATCAATAAATACAATACTATTGGGAGTAACTTAGCTTCTCAATTTGGGGTTTCAAAGATTGAATCATTAATTGGCTCATTTGGATTAAATGAGAGATTACAATTTATAAATGAACTATTTGATGGTTCCAGCGAAAGTTTCTCAAATGCTATCAAAGAATTAGATCAACAAATGGGCTCTGAAGTGGCAAAAAGTAAAGTAGCTGAATTTGCTGTTGAAAATAATTGGGATGTAGACAGCGAAACGGTTGAAGAATTTATGCAAAAAATCGTTCGCAGATATGCGTAAATTAGTTTTAGTATTTTTTTCTTTTTTCTTTTTAGGAGCTTTTGGCCAAATAGAAGAAGTCAGACAAATTACTAAAACATTATGCTCCCCTGAATTTCATGGTCGTGGTTATGTCAGCGGTGGAGATTCAATCGCAGCAGATTTCATCGCCAATGAATTTAGAAAAAAGGGTGTAAAACCTATAAGGAGGAAGTACTTCCAATATTTTTCATTTGGAGTTAACACTTTTCCTGGAAACATGGAGGTGAAAATGGGTGACAAACAACTTTCTCCAGGGATACATTTTTTAGCAGATCCATCGAGCAACAAGAGTTTTACTGTTTGGAAACCAAAGTTAATTTCCGCATCAATTGCCTTAAATCAATCGCAATTAATTTCTGAAATTCAAAAGATTCTAAGTGGGTCAACCTATAATTCTGTTGCTTTCAATTTCGCAGGGCTCCCTGCCGATTCAATTAAATTACTGGCAGGAATTCCTGGTCAGATAGCAGATTTACTCCCCGTAATTGAAGTAACTAATTCAAAATTTACTTGGTCAGTTGGCAGAAATCAATTGAAGTATGCGTACATTCAAGTGCAAGATTCTATTTTTCAGGATAACAAGTTATGGAACGTGAATATTGATGCTACTTTTATTGAAAATCACCGATCTCAAAATGTGGTCGCTTGTCTTCCATCGAAAAAAAGAAATGCTAAAACTATTGTTTTTACGGCACATTACGATCATCTCGGTCAAATGGGGAAAAGTACATATTTTCCTGGTGGAAACGACAACGCAAGCGGCACAGCAATGCTCCTCAGTTTAGCTTCGTATTTCAAATCGCATCCGATTGATTGTACTATTTTATTCATTGCTTTTGCCGGTGAAGAGGCGGGTTTGGTTGGTTCTCACTATTATGTTAATCATCCTACTGTGCCATTGAATAAGATTTCATTCTTAATTAATTTAGATATCATGGGAAGTGGTGAAGAAGGGATAACGGTTGTTAATGCAACAAATTATGAAAAGGAATTTTTAGAACTTCAAAAGATTAATGAGCAGAATAAACTTTTAGTTCAGATAAAAAAAAGAGGGCCTACGCAAAATTCTGATCATTATTGGTTTACCACAAAAGGAGTTCCTGCATTTTTTATTTACACGCAAGGCCCGAATAAAAACTATCACGATGTGTTTGATACGTATGAGAACTTAAGTTTTACGGAATATACTGATATTATGACATTATTAGTAAAATTTGTAGATGGATTTACCTCTGGTCTTGAAAAAAGATAAGTATAATTTGCTAGGGTGAATCTACTTAAAAACAGTAAATTACAAGAAAGGCTACTCATATTATGAACAGCCTTTCTTGCAATTAAGGTTCAAATTTTTGCATATCGTTTTGACCTTTTATTTTTGATTTAGGTGATTGGGGTCACATTCCTATAATATGTTGTACTTCAATTTCTGTTATATTTCTTTGTTTCCCTGTTTTACTGAGATACGTGCGATTAACTAAACGCCCATGAATCGCTAATTGTTTTCCTTTAACGCCATAATTTTCAATAAATTGAGCTAAATTCCCCCAAGCAAAAACGCGATGCCATTCTGTGTTTTGTTCAACTTTCCCTTCGTTTGTTTTATAATTTTTGTCCGTAGCAATACTAAATCTAGCTACTTTTTTTCCATTATCGAATTGAGTGATTTCTGCATTCATACCCATGTTTCCAACAAGGGTTACGTGATTTCTTAATGTTATCATACTCTATTATTTTTTTATTAATTAGTAAAACGTATGCCTCTTTCTCAAAGGATGATTAGATCATTTATTTCAACTTCAGAAATAAATTTTTGTTCGCCTTCTTTATTTTTATAAAAGCGAGAAACCAATTTCCCTTCGATTGCCATTCCCATGCCAACCGTTCCTAATTCTTCCAAGATACTTACCCATCGTCCCCAAGCAGATAATTGATGCCATTGATTCCTACTTTTAGTTTTTCCTTTATCGTCCAAATAGCTTTCTTTTGTTGAGAGTGTAAATTGAGCGATTTTTCTCCCGCTTGCAAGTTCAACAAACCTTGGAGTTGAACTCATTTTTCCAATTAAATTTACGTGGTTCATAGCGTTGATTATTTAGTTTTTTGTACTTTTTGTGATTCAACAAGTTCTTCTTCTTTTTCATTGTTTTTAGGAGAAAGAAGTAAAAAATCCGTTATTTCAATATTTGTGGTATATCTTTTTTCTCCTTCTTTTTCATACATTTTATTCACGATTTTTCCTTCGATCATAATTTCTTGACCTTTTTGGACGAGTTTCGTAATGCGCTCTGCAACTTTGCCCCATGCAATTAAATTGTGCCATTGGGTATTTTCATGCCATTGACCGTTTTTATCTTTATAACTTTCATTGGTTGCAAGTGAAAAGTTGGTTAATGCATAATCTTTTGATGTTCCTACGGTTTTCAATTCTGGGTTCATTCCCATTCTACCGATTAAATTTACTTTGTTTCTTAACGTGTTCATACTACTTAATTTTAATTTACGTCAAAGACGAATGTGTTATTTTGTAACCTGTCAGAAGTTGTTATCTGATTTCGACACTGCAAAGATTGGGGCACATTAAATTTTTATTCGGTAAATAACCACTTAATGTCGAATGTCTTTCGTTTGTAAACGGTTATAATCGTTTTTAAGTCTGTAAAACAACTGTTTAACTAAAAAAATTAGAGTTAAAAAAATCGAAGAAAAATCAAATTAAAATTTTTTAAGTTGTGAATTTCTGCTAATACAATAGATCACCAACTAAAAATTACGTGCTTTTTCATGAAATAATATGAACGTGTTTTAAATGGGTAGTATTTAAGACAGATTTGATCTTATTTGAAAAAAGGTATTCCCTTATTCTACTGATGTTGCTAATGTGAGTTCGGTGCAATAATATTTTTTAAAACAGATATTTCGTGAAAAATCGGTATATTTGAATAATTGAATTTAGTTTTATTTTAGTATAATCCTTAATAAATTCAAGGAAAATAAAATGGAAAAAGACTTAAAATTAGCCGTCTTGATAGATGGTGACAATATTCCTTCAGCGAATGTAAAAGAGATGATGGAGGAAATTGCAAAATATGGAAATCCTACGGTGAAACGTATTTATGGAGATTGGACACAACCAAATCTTTCGAAATGGAAAAATTTATTATTACAGAATGCGATTACTCCAATTCAACAATATGCCTATACCACAGGAAAAAATGCTACTGATTCAGCAATGATTATCGATGCTATGGATTTATTGTATTCAGAAAAGGTCAGTGGTTTTTGTTTGGTGTCGAGCGATAGTGATTTTACACGTTTGGCAACACGATTGCGTGAAGCGAGTATGTATGTGATTGGCATTGGAGAAAAGAAAACGCCTGAACCTTTTATTGTTGCATGTGATCGGTTTATCTACATTGAAATTCTTAAAAATCAAGGAAACCAATCAAATAATCCAGTTGAAAAAGGGATCGCTCAAAAGAAAAATGAAGTTGATAAAATTACTCCTAAAGTTATTCAATTAATTTCTTCTACTATTTCAGATTTAGCAGATTATGAGGGATGGGCTTTTTTGGGAGACGTAGGAAGTTTATTAATGAAAAAACAACCTAATTTCGATTCAAGAAATTATGGTTTTGAAAAATTGACGCCCCTTATTAATTCAACCAACCAGTTTGAAATTGAACAAAGAGAGAATTCTAGAGGAAAAACGAAATTAATTTACGTTCGAAATAAATAACAAGTAGAGTTTATGTTTACAGGGATTATTGAACAAATAGGATATATTACAGCGATTCAAAAAGAAGGAGAAAACATCCATTTCACAGTTAAATCATCTTTTACAAATGAATTAAAAGTAGATCAAAGTGTCGCACACAATGGAACGTGTTTAACTGTTGTTTCAATAAACGAAGATGAATATACCGTTACTGCTATTCACGAAACGTTAGAAAAAACGAATCTAGGTGAATGGAAAGTAGGTACCAAAGTAAATTTAGAGAGATGTATGCAAATGAACGGACGTTTGGACGGACACATTGTTCAAGGTCACGTTGATACAACAGCAACTTGCACAAACATCGAAGATCAAAACGGAAGTTGGAAATTTACCTTCAACTATTTAACCGAACAAGTAACCGTTGAAAAAGGTTCTATCACTGTCAATGGTGTAAGTTTAACGGTTGTTGATTCCAAAGACAGACAATTTTCAGTTTGCATCATTCCTTACACATACGAACACACGAATTTTCATCAACTAAAAATTGGCGATAAAATCAATTTAGAATTTGATATTATTGGAAAATATGTCGCGAAATTGATGGTTAGATAATTTTAATTTCTGATTTAAAAGATTACAATAAAATCTTTTTTACTATTGATTTATTTCAACTATTTAACTAAATTAGATAGAGAATGAAATAATTTAACTCAATGGCAACCTATTTTCAAAACAAATTTCGAAACGAAACAATACGATTACAAAATTGGGATTATCGATGGGCTGGTTCCTATTTTATAACCATCTGCACAAAAAACCGGGAACATTTTTTTGGTGAAATTATAAATGGTAAAATGAATTTATCCAACATTGGTGTCCTTGCCGATATATTTTGGCATGAAATAAAAAATCACGCAAAAAATATCAAATTGGATGCATTTGTTGTAATGCCCAATCATATACACGCGATATTGACATTAAATGGTGGGTATATTGATGATGAAATGATTTCGGATTCCGGGGAAATTTACGATGGGGATAATGGTGCGGGTATGGCGGGTATGGCGGCGGCGATTGTAGGGACAGGGCATGCCCTGTCCCTACAATCGCAACAATCGCAACAATCGCAACAATCGCAACAAAAATCCATCGGACAAAATCGTTATCAAAACATTGGGAAAAATTCCGTTTCCTCGATTATCGGGTCTTATAAATCGGCTGTAACAAAACATGCACGAAGATTGGGATATGCATTTGAATGGCAACGATTGTATTATGATCATTTAATTCAAAATGAAAATTCATTTTATCATATTTCAAATTATATTAAGCGCAATGTTAAAAAATGGGAGGAAGACCGATTTTTTGGAGAATAAATTTATTTCGTAATTCTAACTAACATAAATTTAAAAATCAGAAATATGACGCAGCAAGAACTTGGAATTTTTGGCGAAAATTTAGCCGTTTCGCATTTACTTAGTAAAGGATATAACATTCTAGATCGTAATTATAAATTCAACAAAAAAGAAATAGACATTGTTGCTAAACACGGGAATCAATTTATTGTGATCGAGGTAAAGGCGCGACAAACAGCAGAAATTGGAGAACCTTGGCAAGCCGTTACTCGTGCAAAGCAGAAAATCATCATTCAAGTGGCGGATCACTATCTAAAAATTAAGAATTTAGATGTAGATACTAGATTTGATGTTATTTCGATTGTTCATAATTCATTTCGTACGAAAATAGAACATATAGAAGATGCATTTACTGCGTATATGTAAAGATTTTAGTCATTAAACAGGTCATTTCTATAGTTGATTTCATTCTTGAATCATTTCATAAAAAAACATATTTCAAATTAAAATATAGTAAATAAACCTATATTTGATTTCGAATGATTAAGGAATAAATAATTACAAGACGATTCTCCTTGATTTGTATTAAAAAGCGACAAAAATAAAAAATACACAAATGAATAGAGGGCTTTATTTCTTATTAATTTCAATCATTTTTGCTTTCACGAGTTGCAGATCTTATAAGAAGAATTCTACTGATAATAATACGATTCTTCAAGAAGAAAATTCTTCTGCTGATTTCATGTTAGATGATCTGGATGAATCGATTTATCCTGTTTCAAGGCCTGTTTATCGCGCAACTGAAACGACATTAACAGATTTGATTCACACCAAATTGGAAGTAAATTTTGATTGGCCTAACGCAAGAATGAATGGAATCGCGACCATTACAGCAAAACCTCATTTCTATGCATCAGACAGCTTGGTTTTAGACGCAAAAGGAATGGAGATTCTAAGTGTTTCGTTGAATAATCAAGTATTAACTTATTCGTATGTGAATGATTTTTTATATATTAAATTAAACAAAGAGTATAAAAGAACTGAAAATTATACAATACAAATTAATTATATTGCTAAACCAAACGATCGAATCACGAAGGGAAGTGCAGCAATTCTAGAAGATAAAGGGTTATATTTCATCAATCCAAAAGGAGAAAATAAATCAAAAATGCCTCAAATTTGGACGCAAGGAGAAACAGAATCGAACTCTGCTTGGTTTCCCACAATTGATTCACCAAATACCAAAACCACAGAGGAAATTTTCATCACGGTAGACCAAAAATACACCACTCTTTCGAATGGGAAATTAATAAGTTCAAAAGTAAATTCCAATGGAAGTCGAACGGATCATTGGAAGCAAGATTTACCACATGCGCCTTATTTATTTATGATGGCAGTTGGTGAATTTAAACAAGTAAAAGATTATTATACGCGCCCAGATGGTTCAAAAATAGAAGTAAATTATTACGTAGAACCAGAATGGGAATCTGTGGCGAAAGATATTTTTGGTGAAACGCCAAAGATGATTAAATATTTTTCACAGCTTTTAGGTGTAGAATATGCTTGGGATAAATATTCACAAATTGTGGTGAGAGAATATGTTTCGGGAGCAATGGAAAACACTGGCGCTGTAGTTTTTGGTGATTACGTGTATAAAACCAAACGAGAATTGCTCGATGAAAATGATCAATCAACAATTGCTCACGAATTATTTCACCATTGGTTTGGCGACTTAGTTACCTGTGAATCATGGTCAAATTTAACGTTGAATGAATCTTTTGCGAATTATTCTCAATACCTGTGGGATGAGCACCGATTTGGTTCTGATGAAGCTGCTTACAGAGCTGAAATTGAAGCAGAAGGATATTATGAATCAGCGCAAGATAAAGGGTATCATGATCTAGTTTGGTTTGAATTTGATGACAAAGAAGAAATGTTTGATGGGCATTCTTACAATAAAGGCGGAAGAATTTTACACATGTTGAGATCCTATTTAGGTGACGACGCGTTTTTTAGAGGGCTTACTCTTTATCTAACTACCAATAAATTTAAATCAGCAGAATATTCCCAATTACGATTATCTTTCGAAGAGGTCTCTGGAGAAGATTTAAATTGGTTTTTTGATCAATGGTATTTAGGTTCTGCACACCCCATTCTCGATATAAAACAGTCACAAAATAAAACGGATAAAACTGTAAAAATATCCATTGAACAAAGTCAAAATTTAGAACTTTCTCCTATTTTTAAACTACCGATGCAAATCGCCGTTTTTGACTCATTAGGAAAGCACATACACAAAGTGGTTGCAGATTCATTAACAAATGAATTTATATTACCATACGATGGAACATTAAGTTGTGTAATTGTAGACGATCAACAGATGCTTCTTGCAAAGATTAGAGAAGAGAAGCCACTTGTCCAATATGTTTATCAATATTATAACGGAAAATCATATAAAGCACGAAAAATAGGCTTGTCGGAAGGAATAAAATTGAATAACTTGCAATCAGCGCAAATGAATATTGACGCTTTGAAAGACCCTTTTTGGGAAATTCGATCCGCTGCAATTGCAGAGGCGAATAAATTGAAAGACCAGAGTAAAACTGCTGCAATAGAAATAATTAAAGCACTTGCTGTAACAGATTCTACTTCGCAAGTCAGAGCAGATGCACTTTCATTTTTAGGGAAGAATCTAGAGGATGAAGTATTTGTAGAGCTGCTGTTAGAAGCTATGAAAAAAGAACAATCTTATCTCGTACTTTCAACCGCACTTTCAAACTTAGGACAAATAAATCCTAAATTAGCTTTGGTTGAAGCGAAAAAACTAGAGAATGAAAGTTCTACGTTGACTTTAGATGTAATAGGTCAAATATACAGTGCTCATGGAACGACAGATGATTATGCTTTTTTTGAAAAAACATTAAAAGGAAATAATTTGAAAGGGTACGATAAAATTAGCGTAATGAATTCTTTTGCTTTGTATAGCACAAAATTAGATGTTGATGTCAATGAAAAAGCTTTTGAACTTTTCGTTTATCTAAAAGAAAATGGAGATCATTATACAAAGATGTTTTATGCGAAGTTCATCGCTTATTACATGAAAACATTTTCAGAAAAAATCGAGGAACTCAAAGTAGTAGTCGATGAAAATGAAAAAAATAAAGATGTCGTTTATGCGAATCAAGCGCGAAAAAAAATACAACTGTACGAAGCATTATCAATTAAATTTTCAACTTTACTTGATGAAAAGATAGAAGAGGATATAAAAGAGCATCGATAATAAAGGATTTAAACGACGAGTGACTTTTGAAATTTCAGCTACAAAAAACAGGTTATTTACCAGACAAAAATAGGTTTTCTTTATTTCGTGTTTGATAAAAATGAAGCGAACAGTCAAAAAATGTATATTTATTAATCATAATAATAGAGAGGAAAATAGTAGTAATTTCAATGCTTTCATGAGCTTTTTCCACATTGTTCTTCATACTATTTCGTAATTATTTTCAAAAAAAAATGAATAAGTTACTTGCTAATACAAATATTCATTTTATATTTGATTAATAAATCGTCAAATAAATGTTTAAATAATGAGCAATTTAAAATTTTTAAAGGTTGGAGATAAAGCTCCCAGTTTTGAAGCAAAAGACCAAAATGGAATTAATGTATCTTCAACTACTTTAGAAGGGAAAAAATGGGTTATTTATTTTTATCCTAAAGATCAAACCCCAGGATGTATTGCGCAAGCTTGTAATATTCGCGATAATTACAGTGAGCTCTTAAATCAGGGAATAAAGATAATAGGAGTCAGCGCTGATTCTGAAAAATCGCATCTTAATTTTATTGAGAAACAACAAATTCCGTTTTCTTTGATTGCTGATGAAGAAAAAGAAATCATTAAAGCTTTTGGAGTTTGGGGTGAAAAGAAGTTCATGGGAAAGACTTATGATGGAATTCATCGAACAACTTTTCTAATAAATGAGTTAGGAACGATCGTAGCAATTATTGACAAACCAAAAACAACGGCACATGCAGAGGAAATTTTAGAATTATTTTAATAAACTTTCTAAAGACGTAAATAGATTACGTTCTAGTGGTTGCACCTTTGTAAAAATTAAAACAAACAACAGTATTCACCTTCGGTTTTAAAGATGCTAACGATCATCTTTACTTTCGAAATAAAACGAAATGATATGGCAGTTAAAGAAGTAAACGCAGACAAATTAAAAGCTCTTCAATTAACAATGGAGAAATTAGACAAGGCATACGGTAAAGGTACTGTTATGAAATTAGGAGATTCACCTATACAAGATATAGAAGTTATTCAAACGGGATCCATTACATTGGATCTTGCATTGGGTATTAACGGATTTCCAAAAGGTAGAGTGGTTGAAATATATGGGCCAGAATCTTCTGGAAAAACAACCTTAGCAATTCATGCCATTGCAGAATGCCAAAAAAATGGAGGTATCGCTGCGTTTATAGATGCAGAGCATGCTTTCGATCAATTTTACGCTCAAAAATTAGGCGTGGATATCAGTAACTTATTGATCTCACAACCAGACAATGGAGAGCAAGCGTTAGAAATAGCAGATAACTTAATACGTTCTGGAGCAGTAGATTTAGTGGTGATTGACTCTGTTGCAGCCTTAACTCCAAAAGCTGAGATTGAAGGAGAAATGGGTGATTCACAAATGGGTTTACAAGCTCGTTTAATGTCAAAAGCATTAAGAAAATTAACAGGTTCTATCAATAAAGCGGGATGTTGTTGTATTTTCATTAATCAGTTACGTGAAAAAATCGGCGTGATGTTCGGAAATCCTGAAACTACAACGGGTGGAAATGCATTGAAATTTTATGCATCCGTTCGAATTGATATTCGTAGAGCAAGTCAAATTAAAGATGGAGATGAGATTATTGGAAACCGCGTAAAAGTAAAAGTGGTAAAAAATAAGTTAGCGCCTCCATTCAGAAAAGCAGAATTCGATATCATGTATGGAGCAGGTATCTCTAAAGTGGGCGAGATAGTAGATCTAGGAGTAGATTTAAATATCTTGAAGAAAAGTGGTTCTTGGTTTTCTTATGGTGAAACAAGATTAGGACAAGGAAGAGATTCTGTAAAACAAATAATTCTAGACAACCCTGAGTTAATGTTAGAATTAGAACTAAAGATTAAAAGCGCTCTTGCTACACCGGGTATAGTTGTACCTATGTTGGAACAAGACTAACTGCATATCGTTAAGAACAGCGTTCAGAAATGAGCGCTGTTTTTTATTTAAGTACTAAATCATTTTGCTAATGCATCTTGTGATTAGTTTACTCAGACCATAACAATAAGATTGTAAGACCATCTATTTGCAATCTGCTACCTCGTTAGTTTTAGAATTGATAGTAATGATTATTCAAGATAAAAAGCGTAAATTCGTGCTTTTTAAAATTCACGAATGAAAAGCCGTATTCCCATTCTCGCATTGCTAATTTGTTGTATGATTTGGGGAAGTACCTTTGTTGTTATAAAAAATGTATCATCCAAAATAGATCCTTATTTGTTGTCAACATTTAGAAATGGGATTGCTGTAATAATACTACTTTCCTATATTCTAATTTCTAAAAAGTCGGCCTGTTTGAAAAATCGTAAATCTGTGAAAGAGGGATTTATCATTGGATTTTTATTAGCAGCTATTTATGTTGTGCAAACAATAGGGATGAAGTATACAAGTTCTAATCATAGCGCTTTTATTACTAGTTCAGCTGTAGTCATAGTGCCGATTTTACTTGTGCTTTTCCGTAAACATAAAATCAATATTCAGCAAATAGTATCAATCATTATTATTTGCTGTGGCTTATATTATTTGACAAATAGCGGAACTCAGTCGGAATATAATATTGGTGATATTATCACTTTTGTTGGCGCATTTATTTGTGCTGCCCACATTATATTTTCGGGAATTTTTGTGAAAGGAACAGATTTTTTAAGTCTGGTTTTTTATCAATTTTTATTCGCTGGTCTTATTTCTGTAATTGGTTTATTCCTGAATTTGAAGGGTCTTACATTTCAGTTTGAAAAAGGATATTTATATGAAATACTCTACTTGGGAGCATTTGGAACGTTTTTTTGTTTTTTCGTTACTGTTTGGGCACAAAAATACATTAGTACTATTTATACAATGATGATATTTTCCCTTGAACCTGTTTTTGCTTCTATATCAAGTTTTCTTTATTCAGGAGAATTATTCACCCGACTAGAGGTGTATGGTGCTATCGGAATTTTCACGGGACTTATTTTTTACAGTATTCCTTTAAAGAAAGAGAGAAAGTAATTGCTAATTCGTGAAAGGATTTACGTAAATTAGCTAGAGAATTGTGCATCATTATTTTTAATTAATAAAAGCAAGTCCATGTTAAATTTTGCAAAAGCATTTAATTACAAATCCGACAGTGACGAACAGGAATTTTTTAAGGAATCACTTTTGATCAACTTCATAGGTTCGGCAACGTGCTTTTTCTATATTTATTCCGTTAATAATTATTTGATTAATAGTATTGCGGGCTGCTACATTATGTTTTCGGCAGGTGTGCTCTTAACGATTTTATTTTTCCTTCTCAATAAAAAGTTGATTTCCTTCATCAAAGCTGTCAATGTTGGAAATTTTGTCGCCTATGTAGCTTTAGTCATAGATGTTTACTACACAGGCGGAATTCAATCGCCAACATTAGCATGGATAATTTTATTGCCAATGGCTTCTTTTTTGATGTTAGAAAAATGTTTTTCAACTTCATTTTGGCTCGCGGTAAGTGTGCTTTTAATTATTGTTTATGGTGCTATTGGTATTTGTGGAATTACTGTTATCAATAATTTGGGCGTAAAGGAATTCCCTATATTTTTAACGACGTCGTATGTTGGGCTCGCAATGATGTTGGCAATTATGACGAATTTATTTGATTCGAAGAAGAGAAGAATATTTGATTTATTAGAAGCAAAGCAACTTGAACTATTTAATAGTGAAAAACGTTTCCGAATTATTTTTGAAAAAGCTCCGTTAGGTATTTCAGTTGCAAATTCCGTTAATGGAGAAATTGAAGAATTGAACTTAAAATTTGCTGAGATTGTAGGAAGAAAGGAAGGCGAAATTAAAATAATGGGGTGGGAAAGTTTCACGCATCCTGAAGATGTGCAAGAAGATCGGGATAGTATGTCTAAATTACTTAGCAAGGAAATTTCCGAATATAAACAAACCAAAAGATATATTCGGAAAGACGGTTCAATTATTTGGGTGGATATGTCCATTAGTCCCATTGAAACGAAAGACAACGAAAACCAGCAACATATCTGCATAATTGAAGATATAACTGAAAGAAAAAGAATAGAATCGATACAAATCGTTAAAGAGCAAAACTCTTTGTTATTAAGTCACGCTTCTCAAGTTCCGGGAGTTATCTATCAAGTTCAGTTATCTGCAGACAATGAGATTTCTATTCCTTTTGTCAGTAACGGAGTTCTTGACTTATTTGAAGTTCGTCCAGAAGATGTTATGGCAGATGCAAAACTCATTCTTCATTCGGTGCATGAAGAGGATATCGAGAACGTAAAGAAAACAATGTCTTATTCGATGAAAACATTGACGAACTGGGTTCAGGATTTTAGAATTGTCCTAAAATCAAATGAGATTCGTTGGTTAAGAGGTAATTCAAAGCCGGAAGTATTAAAAAACGGGAATATTATTAGTCATGGTTACATAATAGACATTACTAAACAAAAGGAGTTTGAGCAGATTGAAAAGCAAAAAAATAAAGATATTCTCGCTCAACAGAATTCGTTGTTGGAATTAAATATGCTGTCAACGGAATTAAACTTTAATGAAAAAATAAGATCTATTTTAGTAAATACATCGCAAACATTAAAAAATGAAAGAGTTAGTTTTTGGGAGTGGGAAGGTAATAATTTGAGCACGAAATATTTTTATAGATTAAGTACAAATCAATATTTACAAGGAGAGACTTTTACCAAATCAAGTTGTGAAACATTTTTTACTGAGCTATTACTTAATAAAAATATTATTGCTTATGATGTTTTTGCTAATAGGGCTACGATGGATTTATCCGAGTATTATACACAAAATAAGATTTCTTCATTGGTAGCTATTCCTATTCAGAAAGGGTCAGAATCAATTGGTGTAATTTGTTTTGAAAATGTTGGCCCACAAAGAAATTGGTCACATTCTGAACTTACATTTATTAAATCCATAGCTGATCTTCTTACTTTAGCTTTTGAAAGCGAGGAACTAAAGAAGGCGAAAGATGAGATACATCTGAAAGAAGAAAGATGGAAATTTGCTATTGAAGCGAGTACCGATGGAATGTGGGATTGGAATGTTGTTACAAATGAAATATATCGTTCTGCCAGATGGTCAGAAATGTTAGGTTTTGACCCTTCAGAAATTGATAATACGTTGGAAGCATATACGTTGCGAATTCATCCAGATGATGTTGAGATGGTTACAGAGGAGTTACAAAAACATTTTAGGTCAGAAATCCCAAGTTATTCTACTGAACATAGAGTGCAATGTAAAGATGGCTCCTATAAATGGATTTTAGACAGAGGGAAAGTTATTGTATGGAATGATGATAAAACGCCGCAGAGAGTGGTTGGTACTAAAAGCGATGTTACCGAACGAAAAACGACCGAATATAATTTAGAAAAAAGTGAAGAAAGACTCAATCTTGTGCTAGCAGGAACGAATGACGGCTGGTGGGATTGGGATCTAATCGAAAATAAATTATATTTTTCACCTAGATGGTGGAACATGTTTGGCTATTTAGAAAATGAAATAGAAATGCAACCAGACATATATCCAAAGTATGTTCATCCTGAGGATAGAGCGAGAGTAGAAAATTCTTTTACTGCATGTCTTGATAACGGGACTTCTTCGTATGAAATTGAATGTAGATTTTTAAATAAAAAAGGGGAGTATATATCAATTCTTTCTCGAGGGTATATCTTGAGGGATGCAACGAATACTCCAATTCGTGTTTCTGGTTCTGATATGGATCTTACGGATCGAAAAGAAGCTGAAGCGCAGATCAAGCAATCGTTGGAAGAAAAAGAAGTGCTTTTAAAAGAGGTACATCATCGTGTGAAAAACAATCTTCAAATTATTTCTAGTATTCTAAATTTGCAATCTTCAACAATTGCAGACAAGCAAACGTTAGACCTGCTAAAAAATAGTCAGGACAGAATTCGATCCATGTCACTTATTCATGAATTACTTTATCAAACGAAAGATTTTTCTACAATTAATTTTTCTGAATACATTAGAAGTATTGCCACAAATCTATTTCAATCATATAATCAAAATAGGTTAGTTAATTTAGTTCTTGAACTAGAGCCTGTTTTTTTAGATCTCGATTCGGCAATTCCTTGTGGATTAATTATCAATGAATTAATAACTAATTCACTTAAATACGCATATAATACGGACGATGAAGGAGATGTCAGAATTAATTTAACGCTGAAAAATAATATCGTTTTAATAATAATTGAAGATACGGGGAAAGGAATTCCGACTACGATAGATTTTAGAGAAACAGAGTCATTAGGGATGCAATTAGTGATTTCTTTAACAGATCAAATTGATGGAGAAATAAAAATGGATAATTCGCAAGGCACTAGATTTGAAATTCAATTTAAAAACAATGCGAAACAGGCTATTTCTTAATTTAATCTAATAATCATACCCGTATTTTGTTTACTTTTGACTCCTAACAAACAGTATAAAAATGCTTTTTTCATGAAAAATTTCTTAGCTAAACCAGTTAATACCTTTCTTGTTTTATTCATTAGCTTACTGTTGACATTTTTCTTATTGCCAATAAATATTTTTGATGGAGAAATTGTATATCAACAAGGAATTCAAAAAATAGTTGAAAAACGGCCTCTAAGTCTCTATTTTATTTCTGGATTAGAATATGACAAAGCTCAATTAGTTGGTGTAAAAGAATATTACCTGCTTCCCAAAGGATATTTTATGGCTTTTTTATTCATTTTTTGCATTCCTCTTCTGGTGGCATTCCGCGTTTCCTTTGGCAAGAAAAATAGTACAAAGAGCTAAGCGTTGAACCGATTATTTTGTTGATAAAATTCTTATATTTGACCAACTTATTGTGCTTTTAAACGGATGAACTAATTTTCAACTAAAAACTATGAAATTCCTTATTGCTTTTTTCTCATGCTTTGTTTTTTGTTTCCACCCTGTGGTAGGTCAAAATTTATCAAACATAAACGGTTATCCGCCATTGACAAAATCAATTTCTGCACCAGAGTATAATTGGGATGAGGTAAATTCATTCAAAACAGACGGTTTGCCAAGGAAAGCGATCGATAAAATAAAAGAAATTCAAAAGCGCGCAATTAAAGAAAATAACAGTAAAGAGTTTTGGAAATCGTGTAAAGAACTAGATGAATTACTAGAACGGTCTCAGTATGATCCTATAGAAAATCAGTTGTTTGTTTGGGAATTTGCCCAAAAAGCAGATTCACTTCCTTTCCCATTGAATAATTTAATGCATTACCAAGTATATAAATGGATAAATTCTCTATACTGGAAAGGGGAATTACGTTTTGATGATGAAAGTTTACTTTGGAATATAGAAGGAAAACAGACAAAATTAGTCAATCAATCCATCAACGAATTATATGATTATCATCAAAAGAGGAGTCTAAATAATCCGAGTGAATTAATGAAATTTTCTTCTTCCATTTTTTGGGAAAAAGGGAATAATTCGCAAATTCAAAAATATTCAATCACGTTATTTGAGTGCTTGGCATTGAAAGTAATTAATTCACCAAATAATTATAGAATCAACAATGATTTTGACAATCGTATGATTTCAGATTCTACTTTTTTTAGTTTCACGAATAATTTAATGAAAGCAGATAATGTTAATGACCCTGAGTATTTAAATATTCAACTTTACTATCATATAGAACAATTGTGCTTAAAAAATATGCGGTGGGATGCTTACGCTTTTTGGGTAGAGCAGCGATTAAATGAGGTAGTTGAAAAATCTACCTATGAGAAAATAAATGATTTTGACAGAGAAAAATTATTGATTTCTGCCTATTCTCGTTTTGAAGATTTTTTGAATGAAAAGGCATCTTCATCTCGTTTTTCTCATCACATTGCCCAAGAACTTTTCAATAAGTCAAAAGAATATAATTGGAAAACAAATACTAGTCCCAAAGATAATTGTATTAGAGCACTAAAAAAAATTGAAAAATCGCTCAATAAATTCCCTAATTCAGAATTTATTGAGCAATTGAGTGAATTAAAGAAAGTCATTTTGTCTGATGATTTAAACTTTTCATTGAAAGGGAATTTTAGTAAAGGAAAACCAAGTATTCTGACTGCGGAATATCGGAATGTCTATAGTTCTGCTTTGAAAATTTACAAAATAGAATCTGAGAAACAAGATGGATATGCTCCGAATCTGTTAAAAAATTATCAATTATCTCTTGTGTTTTCTAAAAAATTAAAGTTTAACAAAGATTCCCTATTTTTAAAACACGATAAAGATTTTATTATACCTGAATTTAGTAAGAATGGGAAATATTTATTCATTATTGGTCGCTCTGAGCAGGAGATAGCTGCTTTACTTACTGTTGATACGCTCCTCAATAGGAAGGATTTTGCCTACCAAGTGTATCAATTAAGTTCTTTACAAGTGCTAACAAAGGACAATAAAGGACGTGCCGAATTTATTGTAACAAATGCTAACAATGGCAAACCAGTAAACAAAGCTTCAATTCACTTAACAAAGCGATTTTATCGTGGAAGGCAATCTCCTGACTCAACTTTTCCGAATGACAACGTTATTTATACAAATACTGCTGGAAAAGCTGATTTTCAAGGGAATGAATCCTATGAATATACGGTTAAATCAGGTATTGACAGTATAACAGGATATGTGTATTCTTATAAACAGGAAGAATCTCGTGAGCAAAATAATTACAAAGTTTACACTGACAGAGGGATTTATCGGCCAGGGCAAAAAGTATTCATAAAGGTGATTGCTTTTTATGGTAAAAACAACGAGAACAAACTTGTAACATCTAAAAAAGTAAGTATTAAGATAAAAGATCAAAATAGTCAAATCGTGTGTGAAAATTCACTACAATTAAATGAATTTGGAAGTTGTTCAGGTACTTTTTCACTGCCAAAAAACGGATATTTATTAGGGACGTTATCGATTTATGTGGAAGATTCATATCAAAAATCATTTCGTGTGGAAGAATATAAGCGCCCAACATTTGAGGTTACTTTTGACGAAATTACAGGCAAAATTAAGCTGGGAGATTCAGTAACACTTTCTGGTAATGTGCTCGCCTTTGCTGGATATCCAATTGCGAATGCAAAAACAACTATTCGAATTTCTCAATACAATTATTTTCCGCATTGGTGCGATGTAAAATATGATGAAAGAACGTCATCTATAGATTTGGATGTCCTGACAGATGCAAAGGGAAAATTTAAATTCACCTTTCTTCCCGAAAAAAGTAAATATTTATTTGGCTCTAGATTCTCTTTTACTGCTACCATTGTAGACGGTACGGGAGAAGTACAGGAAGCGACAAAGTCATTGTATATAGGAAAAGAAAGTTACTCTATTTCAATGTCATTGGATGAAAATTTGCTGTCAACAGTTGATAATAAAGTAAATATTATCGTTCAGAATAGTCAAAATATTGAGCAAAAACAGGCGGTAATTAGTTATGCTATAATGAAAATAAGCCCTTCTAAATGGATTATTGATCGACTTAATCAAGCTGAATACCAAGATTTTAAAGTGTCAGAATTTGAGAAAAAATTCCCAAGTACTAGTTATTTCGCTGCAAGTTCCGGGCAAATTATCGACACCATTGCTACAGGAAAAATCAAATCAAACGAGCCCGTAGATTTAAATAAAATTTTAGTAAATCAAGTAGGTCATTTTTCTATCGAAGCTTATACGATTGATGAAGTAGGAGAAAAATCTATAGCGCAACAATTCTTTAATTATATTCAGCCAAATAAGTTGAAAGAGCAGCATCAAAGCACATTTTGGATGGTGTCTAATGCGAAGTCACCAAAAATGGGGGATGAAATCGAGATTAGTATTGGTAGTTCATATAAACGACTAAATGTCTATGTGGAACATGTTAATTCAGCAGGAAAATCGGTTGGAAAATGGATTATTCTCAAACATAGGGTAACTTTGAAATATAAAATAACGGATAAGGAAAAAGATGGATTTTTAGTCACTTGTATCACAGGAATAAACGGCAAAGTATACCAAGAAGCGAAACGTATAAACGTTGTGAATGATGAGAAAAGTTTGGAGGTGAAATTATCAACTTCACGCGATGACTTGAGACCAGGTAGTAAAGAAAAATGGGCTATTTCGGTGGCTGATATCAATGGAAAACCGGTAATATCTGAACTTTTAGTTGGCATGTATGACGCTTCTTTGGATCAATTTTCATCCAATTATTGGGATGCTCAATTTTATTATCCACCGTATTTTGATTCCTATTGGAATCACCAACAAGCCAATATTTTACAAATCAACGTTGCTAGGTGGCAAAATGAAAATTACTATTCTCTTGGAAATTATGAAAATATGGGAGATGCTGAATCTGGGGAGACAAGGTATACTGCGCCAAAATTTTTTGAAAAAGAGTCTTTCGCTCCGTCACATTCAGTAGCAGAAGATGTGAAGTCAGATAGCACAAAACAAACTAAGAACGATACACTAAAGCAGCTCGAAGAACCTAGCGATTCTAAGCAGGGTTCCCCCCGCACTAATTTTGATGAAACAGCGTTCTTTTATCCAAGTATTTATGCGGATACTAGTGGACAATATCGCTTTGAATATATCCTACCAGATGCATTAACGAAATGGCGTTTTATGGCTGTTGCGCATACAACAGATTTGCAGTCTGGATCATTCGAAAAAACATTTGTAGCGAAGAAGGAGGTAATGATTCAGCCAAATACCCCACGTTTTTTTAGAGAAGGTGATCTTTTTGTTTTTTCTTCTAAAGTTGTCAATACGACCGATAAAAATCAGGAAATGGTGGTTCGTTTAAAATTTATCAACCCGATTACTGAGCAAGATGTCACCTCCTTATTTGGAAATATAGTGGAGCAAAAAATCACTCTTTTAGCGTCGTCTTCTCAAGAAGTTTCTTGGAACTTAAAAATCCCGCAAGGTCAACTTTCAATTGTAGCATATCTAATTGAAGCGGATGGGAAATTGTTTTCGGACGCTGAGAAGAAAACACTACCGATAGTGTCAAATCGTATGTTGATTTCCGAATCCAAACCTTTTGTGAAAACATCAAGTGGCGATAAGACATTCTCTTTTGATAGGATAAAAACAATTTCTCCAACTGCTCAAAAGATCTCTATGAGTTTAGAAATTCAAACACAACCATTGTGGACCACTTTGATCACGTTACCCTATTTAATAGAGTTTCCTTATGAATGCGCTGAACAAACATTTTCCCGATATTTTGGAAATGTATTAGCGCAAAAAATAATTCAAGATAACCCTGCTTTTAAGCGTATTATTGACACTTGGAAAGAGATTGATCCAAAAGCTTTTATTTCAGAATTAGAGAAAAATCCAGAGTTAAAAACAATTATTTTGACGGAGACTCCGTGGTTGCTTGATGCTCAGAATGAAAACATGCAACGTCAGCATTTATCGTTACTTTTTGATGAAAATAATTTAAGATCAAATAGTAATGCTTCACTAGCAAAATTAAAGGAAATGAAGGCTAGTGATGGAGGTTGGTCTTGGTTTGGAGGAGAAAAATCTAATGCATATATTACCCAGCATATTGTTTCCGGATTTGGGCAGTTGAAACAATTAGGGGTGAAAATCGATGAAGAAATAATTCAAGGACCACTTCTTTTTTTAGATGCGCTTTATGACGAAGAATTTAAAAAAATAAAACCAGATGTAAAACAAAGGTTGGGTGGTTTAACTGAAATGCATGTCCATTGGCTAGTAGCTCGTTCATATTTCAATCAGCAAAATTCTACGTCTGTCACCTATTATAACCAATGTTTACTAAAAGATTGGAAGAACTTCAATTTACATACGCAAGCATTAGCGGGAATGAGTTTCGTCTATTCTGGAGATAAAGTATTTGCTGAAAAAATAAAAAACTCAATTGTAGATCGTGCTACTATTCGTCCTGAAATGGGAATGTATTGGAATGAAAATAAGATGGGGTATTCCTGGAGTCAATCGCAAATAGAAACGCAAAGTAAATTGATTGAATTTTTCAGTGCTATCGGAAATTTAGATAAAGAAGTTCAGAGCATGCAATTGTGGTTACTGCAGCAAAAAAGAACAAATTCCTGGGAAACAACCAAATCAACTACTTCTGCTTGCCATGCATTACTTATTAATAAAAAAACGGTTCAAAATCAAGGTGCCCAAGAGGTAAAAGTAAAGTTAGGGGACGGAACAGACTTGGGAATTTTAAACCCTGATTCCGGATCTACTTTCACTTGGACAGGGAAAGATATTGCAGAGGGAAAAGCGATTGTAACGATCAATACGACCAATGACCATCCTGTTTTCGGAGCGATTCATTTTCAGTATTTAGAAGAGATGTCCAAAATTCAAAAATCGCAAGGTGAGATACGTGTCGAACGTCATTATTATATGGAAAATAATGGGAAGGAAGAAGAGATTAATTCATCAACGGTCTTAGCTCTCGGCACAAAAGTAAAAGTAAAAATAGCAGTAACAGCAAATCGTTCCATGGAGTTTGTACACGTAAAAGACTCCAAAGCAGCAGGGTTTGAGGCGAGACAAACTATTTCAGGAAATCATTATTCAACGGTAAGTTATTACCAGGTAAATAAAGATGCATCCACCGATATTTTTATTGATTTTCTGCCCAAGGGAACACATGTTTTTGAATATGAAATTTTTGCATCCGGACGAGGAGAATTATCAACTGGAGCAGCAATTGTTGAATGTATGTATGCTCCTATTTTTAGAGCGAATAGCGATGGAATTAAATTGATTGTTAAATGATTAGTACAAATCCGAAAGCGCTGGAAGTAAAATAATAAAGTGACAAACGATGAATCCAAAGGTTGATTTTTATTTTAGTAAAGCCCAAAAATGGCAAGAGGAAGTGAATATGTTGAGAACGATAATTCTTGATTGTCAGCTCAACGAAGAATTGAAATGGGGCTGCCCTTGTTATACCTTTCAGAAAAAAAATGTCATATTAATTCATGGCTTTAAAGAATATTGTGCTGTTTTGTTTATAAAAGGTGTTTTATTAAATGACGCACACGGTGTTTTAATCCAGCAGACAGAGTATGTGCAAGCAGCGCGACAGATACGATTCACCAATTTAGGCGAGATTATTGAAATAGAAAAAATCTTGAAAGAATATATTTATGAAGCGATTGAAATAGAGAAAGCAGGTTTACAAGTGATCTTAAAAAAGAATCCAGAGCCTGTTTTCCCGGATGAATTTAAAAACAAAATAGATGAAATTCCTTCTTTGAAAGATACTTTCGCATCACTGACTCCCGGCAGACAAAGAGCGTACCTTATTTATTTTTCAGCGCCAAAACAATCAAAGACACGTGAAGCGAGGATTGAAAAATGGGTACCGCAGATTCTCAAAGGAAAAGGATTAAATGACTAGATTAAATGTTTAATGTTCAAATTCACTAACTTTACAATAAAATTATCTCTGTGAGAAACGTAATTGAAATAAAAAACGCTAAAATTTATCAAAATAATACCCTCATTTTAGAAGAGATAAATTTTGAGTTGGGAGAAAGTGAATTCGTTTATCTAATTGGAAGAACAGGTAGCGGAAAAAGTTCATTATTGAAAACGTTATATGGCGAACTTCTTTTGAACGAAGGAGAAGGAGTTGTGGCAAATCATAATTTAAGAACCTTGACGAGACATGAAATCCCAATGTTGCGCAGAAAAATCGGAGTTGTATTCCAAGATTTCCAATTATTGACAGACCGAACAGTATTAAAAAACTTAGTTTTTGTAATGGGCGCTACTGGCTGGAAGGATAAAGATGCGATGCAAAAAAGAGCAATGGAAGTTCTACAATTAGTTGGCTTAGAGAAAAAGATTAATGCTATGTCTTATGCTTTATCGGGCGGAGAACAGCAACGATTATCGATCGCTAGAGCTTTGCTAAATAAGCCAGCTTTAATATTAGCAGATGAGCCAACAGGAAATTTAGATCCTGAAACATCTGAAGAAATTATGCGCTTGCTAATTGCTGTTGCTATTGAAGAAAAATCAGCAGTATTAATGGCAACACACGATATGACGATGGTTGAGAAATATCCTGGAAGGGTTATAAGGGTTGAAAATAAGAGTATAAAAGAAGTAAGTACAATCAATCGTTTTAACCCCTTTCAACAATTTGATCCCTCAGTAGAATAATTTTAATCGTTAAATAGCGACTGCAAAAGTGGCCGCACAACATTAAATAGTTAGAATCCACGATCATTGTTTAACTTTACCCTATGATTTTATATAATGTTACTGTAAGTATTGATCCTGAAATTCATGAGAATTGGCTGGATTGGATGCGCTCAACTCATATTCCGCAAGTGATGGGAACGGGATGTTTTCTTGAAAGTCGAATTTCTAGAGTGCATGGAGAAGAAGAAGGAGGAATGACGTTTGCTATTACCTATTTAAGTCCAAGCGAAGAAAAACTTAAAGAATACGAGCAAGTTCACGCACCAGCATTACAAGCCGACCATTCGTCGCGCTATGCAGGTAAATTTGCTGCCTTTCGAACGACTTTATCAGTTTTAGAAGAATTTAAGAGGTAACTATGAAGTTCAAAGTAAAAGCAAAAAAGCATCTTGGACAACATTTCTTAACGGATAAAAATATTTGTCAGAAAATTGCGCAACAATTCAAAGGATTTGCTGGCTGCAACAAAGTGCTCGAAGTTGGTCCTGGAATGGGAGCTTTAACAGAATATCTATTAGAAAGGAAAGAATCAGAGGTTCATGTAATGGAAATTGACAGGGATTCTATCGCTTATTTGAAAGAAAATTTTCCTGTTTTGCAAGATCGAATCTATGAATCAGATTTCTTGCACACTAAATTTGAAACAATTTTAGGGACTGAGCCATTTGCAGTGGTAGGAAATTTTCCATACAATATTTCATCGCAAATAATGTTTAAATGTTTGGAATATAGAAATCAAATTCCCGAAATAATGGGAATGTTCCAGCGAGAAGTAGCATGGCGAATAGCTGAAAAACCAGGTACGAAGCAATACGGGATTATCAGTGTATTAATTCAAGCTTTTTACGACATAGAGTATTGCTTTACAGTAGATGAGCATGTTTTTAATCCACCACCAAAAGTAAAATCTGGGGTTATTCGTTGTACAAGAAATGACCGACAAACATTACCTTGTGATGATAAATTGTTTATCCACGTTGTGAAACAAACATTTGGTCAAAGAAGGAAAACAATTCGTAATTCATTGAAATCAATCATCGACGACCCCCTTTTTGATCATCCATTTTTGACGTTAAGACCAGAAAGACTATCGGTTGATGATTTTATAGAATTAACCTTAGCAATTGAAAAATTTCGAAGAGAAAATGATGATAAGGAGGATGTGACAGATGAAATTAAATAAAAAAGGATCTTTTTAAGTAATTTCTTTTTTATAGTATATTTTTTTACTTACTTTGTGATATTAAATTTTAATATATGAGTTCAAGAGAAGTAATGGAAGGTATTGGTGATTTTTTCTACAGTACAGCAGGTATATTTTACGATAATATTGGAAATATTTTTAACTATTCATTTATTGTCTTAGGTTTTGTCGGTTTATTCTATTGGTTGAACTTGCAACGTAAGTTCGATCAGCAAGATGCTAAAAAAAATCAGTAAAAAATAATTTTAAAATATTTTTAAAAGGTTATTTGTCTCTGACGAATAGCCTTTTTGTTTTTATACAATAAGTAAAATCACGACGTATTATGCCTTCATTTTCAATAATCATTACTGCTGGCGGAATAGGAAAGAGAATGGGGTCAGAAATACCAAAGCAGTTTATTAAAGTAGGTGATTTACCGATTTTAATGCATGCGATCAACTGCTTTTACTCTTTTGATGCTCAATGCCAAATAATAGTTACCCTTCCAAATGAATGGAAATCGTATTGGGAAGAACTGTGTAAAAATTATGCTTTCACATGTCCTCATACACTAGTGATTGGCGGTGTTGAAAGATATGACTCTATTAAAAATGCGCTTTCTATTTGCACCCACGATATTATTGGAATTCATGATGGTGTTCGTCCTTTGGTAAGTGCTGATACGATTGAAAGATGCCTCACTTTAGCCAAAGAAAAAGGTTCAGCCGTTCCTGTTTTACCCTTGAAAGAATCTATTCGAAAAGTGGAAGGAACAGGTACGAAAGCAATGCAAAGAAAAGAGTATTTTGCGGTTCAAACACCACAATTTTTCACTGCACAAATAGTAAAAAAGGCATATAAAATACCATTCCATAGCAGTATAACCGATGACGCCTCTTTGGTGGAAGAAGCTGGCTATGCAATTGAGACGACGGCTGGAAATGAGGAAAATATTAAGGTGACAACTCCGTACGATTTAAAAATTGCTGAATTATTTTTATAAAATACGTCATTCATTCATTCAATTTATTATTTCTCTTTTGATTCATTTGAATGCAAAATGTGTGTCATGTATTATCTAATAATCTAATGTCTTTGTCTATCTTTGTGCGATACAGAAAATAAAAAATGAAAATTACAGATCATTTATCACAAGGAAAGAATACTTTATTCTCTTTAGAAATCCTTCCACCCTTAAAAGGGAAGAGTATACAATCGATTTACGATGGAATTGACCCATTAATGGAATTTAAGCCTCCTTTTATCAACGTTACCTATCATAGAGAAGAATACATCTATAAGGAACGAGAAAGAGGATTATTAGAAAAAATAGCAATAAGAAAACGTCCAGGTACTGTTGGTATTTGTGCTGCTATTATGAATAAATATCATGTTGATGCCGTTCCTCACCTAATTTGTGGAGGATTTAGTCGTGAAGAAACAGAGAACGCTTTAATTGATTTACAATTTTTAGGGATCGATAATGTTTTAGCGTTAAGAGGAGATTCAATCAAAACAGAATCTACTTTCAAAGCGCATCCGGATGGACATGAATTTGCGGTGGATCTAATTCATCAAGTAAAAGGTATGAATGATGGAAATTACATTATGGACGATGTTCAATTAGAGCCAACCGACTTTTGTATTGGTACAGCTGGATATCCTGAAAAGCATTTTGAGGCCATGAATCTTTCAACAGATTTACATTATCTAAAAGCGAAAGTAGATGCAGGAGCAGAATATATTGTAACTCAAATGTTTTTTGATAATAAGAAATACTTTGATTTTGTTGCAGCCTGCAGAGCGGACGGAATTACGGTTCCAATAATCCCAGGTTTAAAACCAATCAAATCGATGACCCATATTTCTTTTCTGCCAAAATTTTTCCATATCGATTATCCGGAAGATCTTTCAAAAGAATTATTGAGATGTAAAGATAATAAGCAAGTGGAGCAAGTGGGAATTGAATGGGGAATTGCGCAATCGAAAGAGTTGTACGCTGCAAAAGTTCCTTGTATACACTATTACACTATGTCAAATTCTTATTCTGTTCATTCAATTGCTAAAGAAATATTTTAATATGAAGTTATTTCTATTAATTTTTGTCGGTTTTTCAAGTTTCATTTCATTTTCTCAAAGGGGGACAATAGAATTAAAAAATGCAATAATCATTGGTCAATTGGAAAAACCAGATGATCGCTATTCAATAGAAATTGCTATCACGGAAATTTTCACGAATGCAGGTATAAAAACTATTCCTTCCTTAAACGTGCTAAAAATTGGAGGCGATATTAAAATGTTGGCAAATGATTCTGTGCAAAAAATAATTACTTCTAAAGGAATTGACACCTACATGACTGTCTCTGTCAGAGGATATGACAAGCGATTTAAATTAGCAGAAAACAGCGATAATTTAGATTTAGCATTAAAGACAGGGCATTTGTTTTCAATTTACCGAGATGATTTGGTGACGATTACGTTTGAGTTCACGTTTTATCGCGAAGGACAATTTATGGGAACAGATATCATTAAATGCGGCAATATTAGTTCTCGAGAAGACGTATTGAAAAGACTGAAGAAAAAGCTAACGAAGAAAGTGAACAAGTGGCAAAAAAAGGGATGAAAAAATTACATAAAAAAGGCTGAATCTAACTTCAGCCTTTTGTGATTTCTGCCCTTTATTTTTTTGTAGTGACCTCAATTTTACTGGTCAATTTGTTCTTTAAACCCGACCATTCAACGAGATGCATTTTAATTGATCCAACAGGGATTTTTGCTTTTACTAGAATTGGAATTCTATTTTCATCATTTGTCACCCAAAAATTGACATCGCTTTCATTTTTGAACAACCTTCCCGTTTGAATTACAGGAACAAATTTATGGCATTTAAATTTCCCTTTTCGAATTGTAATTTCTTCATCTCCGACGTATTTTACTTTTAATAAGAAAATTTCATTATCCATAAAACACTTAAATTCAAAAGTATCATTTTTCTTCATTGTTTTATAATTCAAAGTTCTAGCATAATAGAAAGCGGAAATCATATCTTGTATTCCTAATGTTGTTTGAAATTCCTTTTTTTCGCCTACGTTAACTTTATTCTTATCTTGAAGAAAAGTATAATCTTGGCTAATTTTATATCCTCCTTCATTAACTCTTCTAACAAAATACCAGGGAAAAACACCTTTTTTATCAATGTAACTTTCATAGGTGTCCTCTACTTTAAAAAAAGAATTGAAACCTCCCAACGTTCGACCAGTTCCTTTTACATGCAGCAATTCTCGATCTTGACCTTTTTTTATTGTAGAATTAACTTCTAAAATGGCTTCACCAGCATCAACAAAACCATAAGAAATTCGATAACGTAATTTTTCCCCTACTTGGAATGCTCTATTTGTTACCGTTGGATAATTTATTATCGCACTACTCGTCATGCTGATAAAGACCCCGACTAATCCTATTAAATAAATCACTTTTTTCATCTTTTCTAATTTTGATTAGTCCTTAAATCAAAGCATGTGCCAAAAGAATGTCACCGTTTACTACTTGACACCAATCGATGTAAATAATTAGAGTAAAACGAAGGAAAAATTTGAATAGTATATTTTCTATTCTGTTTTATTTTTCACCTTAAAATCTATTTTATAGTAAAACAGAGGTAAAAACCCTAATTGCGATTTTTCAGCAATTGGAACGGCATTTGGGTTGGCAAGATTAGGAGCATAGGTTAATCCTAAAAGATTTCTTGTGTTAAAAATATTTAGTAAATCAATTCCGATCTCATGCGCTGCTTTGCTTGCGTTCAATGTCCAATTCACCTTTAAATCCATTCTAAAATAGTCTCTAAATTGAAGTTCGTTAAAGGCAGAATCTCTGTAAATTATTTCTTGAAGTGTTTTTGAGGCCTCATTATCAACATATCCGTATCTTTTACCGCCCGCATACGTAATTTTTAACCCTAAAGAGAAGGATTGTTTGCTATTGATTTTAAACTCTTTACCTGCTAGGAAATTAGTAATATAGTGACCATTAAAAGAGGTGTTTCTTTCAATGCCATCACTTCCTTTATATTTCGAGTCATATAATGTTCCAGAAAACATAAAATAAAAAGACTTATCAAAATATTTTTGGATCGTTAATTCTATGCCTTGGTTGGTTCCTGTTCCTGTATTTTGTAATTGTTCTGGGAAAAATCGCGCGAAACCACTTCCCATATTAATCAATGAAAATGAAGAGGAAAGAACAGTGACAGGAATATTATATACGTACTGATAATATACTTCCGTACGAATATTTAATTTATTTTTAAACGCTTTTTCATACCCAATACCTGTATGAACACTTCTTGTAAAATCCATGTTTTTATTGTGTAAATCTGTCTTTCCTGGAAAATGATATGTATACGTATACATTGGCTGAGTTTGACTATGTAAACCCGCACCTGCAAAAACGGATTGATCTTTATTCAATTTTAATCGCCATCCCAAACGAGGTTCAACAATACTAATACTATTACTCAATGTAAAATACTGACTATGTAAACCAGCTGTTAAATCCATTTTTTCCGTAACCCTCCATTTCCATTGGACAAATGGTTGAATAAGCATCGCTGTACCCTTATAATTCCAACGATTAATAAAGGTATTATAATTAGGGTCTTCGCTATCAATCACTCTCACAGAATCCAATTGGTTGAAATAATATCCCTCCAAATTTATTCCTGCTCGAAGTAAATGTTTTTTAGTGATTTTATGATTGACACCCACATATCCGGAAGCTTTTGTAGTTCTAAAATCATAGCCCATCAGCGGATTAAAAGCATCAACAGTAATAGTAGAGTCTGCATTAATATGACGAACGAGAGATATGTGGCGTGAGTGCTGCTCATCAAAACTCATCGATAATGTAGAAGTTATAAATGTTTTTTCATTCAATGTTTTTTTATAAACTAAACCAGTCACCCCCATTGACGTTCCAAAATATTGATCCCTATCTCCTTGGCCATAAAACTCAGAAGAATATTTTTTTTGCTCAGAAATTTTAATATCAATTTGACTTTTTCCACTAATTGCAAAAAGAGAAAGCGTCCCTCCTTTTTTAAGTTGCCAATTAAACTTGAAAGAAAGATCGCCATAAGCAGGAACAGCATCTGTACCAATACTTATGTTCATTTTTTGAAATAAACTCAATGTTGAATAACGACCCATGATCAAATAACTTGACTTTTTAGACTTACTCAGCGGGCCTTCAGCCATAAATTCAGTTCCCAATAATCCGAATTGGCCTGTAAATTCGTGTGTATTACTATTTCCATTTCTCAATTTTAAGTCAAAGACCCCCGATGTACTATTTCCATATTGGGCAGGAAAGGCACTCATAAAAAAATCAGAGTTCCCCAATATTTTATTATTAATAATTGAAACCGGCCCTCCTGTACTTCCAGAAATAGCAAAATGAGATGGGTTAGGAATATCTATTCCTTCCACTTTCCAAACGACACCTAAAGGCGAATTTCCTCGTATAACGATATCATTTCTTGAATCATCTGCGCCTTGAACACCCGCAAAATTTGAAGCCATTCTTGCGGGATCAAAGCGAGAACCAGCATATCTATTTGTTTCTTCAACACTAAACTTTTGAGCCGAAATTAAAGCCATTTCATTTAGAACTTCATTTTTTCTACGGCCCACCACAACCACCTCTTCTTTTTGTGTAAAGCTTTCATTTAGTGGAATTTGAATCACGGTTTCTTTTCCGGAATTGATAATAATTGAAGTAGATTTAAAATCATACATTTCTAATCTAGTAGTCAAAGAATACTTTCCTACAGGAATGTTTTTTAATTCAAATAGTCCTTCCGTATCTGTTACCGCTCGATATTTTGTAACGGAGTCATTTCCAATAATTTCTACTTTTACATTAAAAAGCGGGAAATTAGTTTCACTATCAAACACCTTCCCTCTCACGTTTTGAGCTGGTTGCGCAAATACGGATACAGAAATAATTGTTGCAATTATAAATAATAAATGTTTCATTGTAAATTTTTTTTATTTAAGTGAGTTAAATATTAAAAGAAATCGAGTAGAGAAACATTATTTTTCATGTTTCATTTTTTCAAGATATTCCTCTTTTGTCCAAGGTTTTTTATACACTCTTGTGAATACTAATTGATTTAAAGCATTAAAATAAAGGTTTCTAACTTCAGAATGTACAATTTCATAATCACCTGTATACCAAAGAGGGATGATTGGAGGGTCTGCTATTAATACTTTTTCAGCTTGTGAAAAATAATTCATTTGATCTGAAAGTTTAGTTGATCTTTTCGCTAATTCAAATAGTTTGTCAAATTCAGGATTGTTATATTTTGACATGTTAAAAGTAAAAGCGGTTGACTTTTTCAACAAGACAGATTTAGCATAAAAATTAAAAAGAAAAGTTTCAGGACTGGGGTAATCTGCCACCCACCCAGTTCTAAACAATTCTCCTTTCCCCGAATTAGCGTCTCTTTGCAATTGATCAAATGTTGAACCATCTATATTTACGTTTATTCCTAAAACAGAAAATATCTGATTGGCAAACTCTTCGGCAACTCCAGAGTTAATGTCACTTATATTAAAACGTAGATTTATAGATCCGAATCCAGCCCCGCCAGGATACCCCGCTTCAGCTAACAATTTTTTTGCTTTGTCAGGATTAAACGAATAAGAGACTGCTTTTATTCCTTCAAAATCGTAGCCTCTCAATGTGCTTGCAATAGGAGGAACAATGCCATAATAACCTAGCTCCGAATATTGATTTCGTAATACGTCTGAACCTATTTTTTCTCTGTCAACCGCGTAGTTAAATGCTTGCCGAACTTTTACGTTTTTAAAGCGTTTATCATCCATGTTGAAAAAATAATAATTGGTAGTCAAAATAGGATTGTTTTGCAGCATCAATAATGGCGGAGAAGAATTAAAATCAGAAATGCGACCTTCTAACATCTTTGCAATTCTGCTAGCAGGAAGACCGCAAATTAAATCTAATTTTTTCTCTTCAAAAAGACTTAACTGCTCCAATTTTCTATTTTCTAGAACATAAATAACACTATCTAAATAGGGCAGAGAACACCCTTTTTCGTCTGCTAAATAATAATCTTCATTTTTTATTAAAATAATCGAATTCGTTGAACCTTTTCTATATTCTCTATACTTAAAAGGTCCAGTGCCAATCATATCTTGCTCCAAATGTGCTTCTTGGATTTTACTAGAATTAATAGCACATGAAATATTTGACAACTTACACAAGAAATTGTTGTCTTTTTCTGTTAATTTAAATATAACTTTATCTCCTTTTATAGTCAAACCGTTGATATTGTCTTTTTTATTTTCAAAAAAATCTTGAGCACCTTCTAAATATTGTTCAAAAACAAAAGCATAAGCTGTTCCAGCCAATCCTGTTTCGCCTTTTGAACATATTAATTCAATCGTTTTTTTAACATCATTAACCGTTAATATTCTATCTTCATCAGATACAAAAACATCATGGGGATGAAAAAGTATATCGTTTCTGATTCGAAATTCATAGGTTAAACCGTCGGGACTTATTTTCCATGATTTTGCAATTCTAGGCATAACCGTTAAGTCTTTAGGGTCCAAAGAAACTAATCCCTCCATCACCTGACTTAGAACATCTGCAGAATAAATATCATCCACATTTCTGGAAATAAAAGTCGCGGGTTCATTGTCTAAAGCGATGTGAATAGACCCCCCTGAAAATTCAAAAAGAGGATTCTCCCCCCGATTACATGAGTATAAAGTTGCTGTCAAGCATAGAAAACTCCAAAATAATTTCATATTAAATGCCTTATTTAAACGACAAGTTTAAGAATAATCTCGTAACTAATCAGTTTTTCCCAAAATAAAGCAATTTTAAAAAAGCGAATTCCCTTCTTAATATAAGGTTTTTTCCTACATCAAATTATGAAGGCAGCAAAATGGCAATTTTTTAATAATGAAGATTGGGTAAATTTGTAATTTTTTTCTTTCTTTTTTTT
>CAMDAO010000019.1 GCA_945888595.1 Chryseobacterium gleum
GGTGATAGTGAGAGGCATAAAATAATACAATAAAAATTTCTCATAGTGCATAGCATATTCGGTAAATGTATAAATCACTTAATATATTACCTAACTTTCTTTAATAATTATTTGAATTATTTTGGGAATACATTTGTTTTTAATGTGTAGCTACTAAAATAATTTTTTGATAAAGACAGAAATTCACGAAAAATAGGATAAATTAAAATTTATTTAACCAAATAGAAATCAATTACGTTCATATTATAAATTATTGTAACTTCATCTTTTAAAAAGCATTTTTTACTTACGTAATATTTATAATTCAATTATGAAATCACTAATTTTTCTTCCTTCCATTGTTCTTTTTACATTTTTATTTTCATCTTGTAAAAAGCAAGAGGGACAAGGAGGTTCTTCAATTATTATAGGGGTACTTTCAACAGAATTATACAATACAGCGGGAGCCTTGACAGGATCATATCCAAAAGCCAATGAAGATGTCTTTATTATTTATGGAGATGGTAAGTCAGGTTACAGTGATAAAACAACAACCAGTTACGATGGTTCTTTTAAATTTGATTATTTAGAGGAGGGAAAATATTCTGTGTATTTTTATGAAGATTGCGCTACTACTGCGGATGGTAAAGCTGTAAAAATTATTCCGGCAGAAATAACTAAGAGAAAATCTACCACTGATCTGGGTACAATTACGGTAAAAAAAATCAAAAATACGGGAACTTCTAGTATCACGGGAAATATTCATGTGTTAAATTACAATACGTTAGGTGTATTTGTGAATGAAGGACCAGGACCAGATATAGATGTTTATTTGATTTATGGAACCAATGCAATTCCTTCCGCTTATACAGATAAGGTAACCTCGAATTTTGACGGATCTTTTACTTTTCCTGATTTAGGGAAAGGAGAATATACAGTATATTGTTATAGTAAATGTACAACTTGTGCTAGTGGAACTCAAGCTGCATTTGCAAATGGTGTGATTACAAGCGATAATTCAACTATAGATGTTGGTCAAATAACGATTAACAATTGAAAAAGTGCATCATAAATTTATTTCTATTTACGTCATTTCTTTCGTTTGGGCAAGAGACGAATGAACTATGGACGGGGATTGGTGTATCAAAAAAATTAAATTCAAAAGTAGAAGCAACTTTCGATTTAAATAGCAGAATATACGGAAATTCACTCCAACTTTTTTATCCGGAACTTACATTGAAATATAAAGTAAATAAATGGTTTAAGCCTTCGATAGATTATAGGGGGCTTGACCAACTAAATAAGTATGGAAATTATAAATATTTTAATAGATTTAATTTCAATTTCAATTTTGAGAAGACCATTAAGAGATCCACGTTTGGCCTAAGACTGCGCTATCAATATGTGTTTAATGGGATTCGTTCAACAGAGAATTACACTCCATATACTAATCAAACATTAAGGGTCAAAACGTCGGTGAAGTATGAAATAAAAAAGAGTAAATTTACGCCTGCTGCATCAATAGAATACTTTTATAATCCGCAAAATGGACCCACTGGTGATCGAATTTCGAAAATTAGGACATCTGTAGGTACAGATATTAATTTAAAAGGTCCGCACTTATTAAGTGTCTATTATTTGTATGGACGAAGTGTAAATCTTGCTAAATCAAAATCACAAAATATAATTTCTCTCTATTATTGCTATACAATCGGTGAGAAAAAAAAAGATAAGAAAAAGACTAATTCTTTATAAAAAATCCCCACTATAAAATAGTTGGGGCTTTGACATGATTTTTTTGTTAATCGTATACTTCTTTTACATTTAGGCCAATATCTAAAACTTGGTCTATTTTAGACTCTGTAATTCCTTGCTCTAGAATAAATGTATATTTTCCTTTTAAGGGTAATTTACTTTTCCCAAACTTAAATTGATTTTCTACAATTGTTCCAGTTTTGATTCCAATCCATGTCCCATCAGGATTCGTAATGCAAATTTTGAATGGTTCACGTGCTTTTTTACCATCTGGCGAGATAGTATTCATGTAAATCCATAAATCACTGTATTTATAATCTGTTGAAGTTCTCAAGGTTACTGTAAATGCATAATTTTTATCAGCTTCTTTTATATCAATCACAAATTGTGGTTTCACTCTTTGCGACCATTCATTGTTGTCAAACGAATAAACTTTGTCATAATATGGTTTTTTTGAGCAGGATGTGAAAAATAGAAACACAACCACAAAAGCAAATAATTTAGTCATTATTTTCATTGTTTGAAGGGGTGTTTGGACGAGGTCTGTTGTTGTTTTTTCTACGCTTTTTATTGTTTGATCTTGCGCCAGTTGCACCTATAGTTTGTTCTCCAGTTTGCCCTTGTACAGTCATTGGCTTAGGATTGTTTATGTTTGCGCTTTCTTGTTGCTGCGGATTTTGTGGTTTATTGAAATTAGGTTTTTGGTTGGGATTCATATTCAAAGATGCAGTCGGACCATTATTTGGTTTACCTTTATTCTTTTTCTTTTTAAATGAATTTTCAAATCGACTCAAACTTTCTTGGCCATCTAGATTAGAATAATCAGGTTCTTTAACCACCGATGCCACAACAAAGTCCGCCAATTCTTTTGGTTTATTTCCGGCAATATTCATTTCAATTATTTCACGCACTCGCTCTGGGGCAAGTGGAATAAGGCCAGACCCTTGATCACCTTCATATACGTACCACATTTGTTTTTTAAACACATCTGTTTTTATATGATATGCTGAACCTTTTTCTGTTCGTAGTTTTGTTTCTGATTTTGGGAATGATTTCATGGCATCTATATACATGTCCAATTCATAATTCAAACAGCATTTCAATTTACCACATTGTCCGGCCATTTTTTGAGGATTCAACGATAATTGCTGATATCTTGCAGCAGAAGTTGACACGGATCTAAAATCAGTTAACCAAGTGGAACAACACAATTCTCTACCGCATGAACCGATACCTCCTAATCTTGAGGCTTCTTGACGTGAGCCAATTTGACGCATCTCAATTCGAACTTTAAAGTCATCCGCCATATTTTTTATTAACTGTCGGAAATCTACTCTTCCTTCTGCTGTATAGTAGAAGGTTGCTTTTGTCAAATCAGCCTGATATTCCACATCTGAAATTTTCATTTCTAATTCCAGCGTGATTGCCATTGTTCTTGAACGTTGCATCAAGTCAGGTTCTAATGACCTCGCTTTTATCCATTTATCGATATCTTCTTGCGTCGCGATTCGATAAATCTTTTTTGCTTCCATCGGCTTAAAACCGGTTTCCTTCTTTTTTACTTGTATTCTGGCTAATTCTCCAACAATCGATACAACCCCAAGGTCATGTCCAGAAGTTTCTTCAACGGCAACGACATCTCCTGCTTGCAGTGATAATCCTTTGCTGTTTCTAAAAAAATTCTTACGACTATTTTTAAATCTTACTTCAACTATATCATATTGTACTTGATTCCCTGGTAATGACATGTTAGCCAACCAATCATGTACTTCTAATTTATTACATCCACCAGAATTACAGTTTCCATTATTTTTACATCCTCGAGGGGTTCCTCCTCCAGAACTACAATTAGAACAACTCATAATTTTGAATATTTTATGTAAAAGTAACGATTTAGATTTTAGACTACAAGATTTTCGATGATAGACTTATGCACTAAGTTATGTTTACTTGACGGAAGTATTATTTGTGCATGAATTTACAATCTTTTTTAAGAACGCCAAGCTTTCCATTTTGCAGCGAAGCGACAGAGAAATGGAGGATTAAAAAACGTAATAATTTCCTCATGGCTCTACAGTTATTTTAGGTCATTTTTTCTTGTTATTACTTTTTCTACGAAGACGATGTATTAAATGGTGCGCAATAAAAAAGGTGATATCTAATCGACATCACCTTGTATTTAGTAAGTTTTATTTTTCTATCCTGAACACATTTCACAATTCTCTGGATCTTCAAGAGAGCAGGCAATTGCATTTTGTTGATCAGCCGTTTCTGTTGTTGAATCATACACCATTGATTTGTCTACAGTGAATTTAATTGCATCTGTTGCTGCTTTCGTTCTCAAATAATACATTCCGGTTTTTAATCCTTTTTCCCATCCGTAGAAATGCATGGAAGTCAATTTCCCAAAGTTTGCATTTTCCATAAAGATGTTCAATGATTGAGATTGACAAATATATGCTCCTCTATCCGATGCAAGATCAATGATTGCTTTTTGAGAAATTTCCCAAGCCGTTTTATACAGATCTTTTAAGTTTTGAGGAATTTCAGAAATATTTTGAATCGATCCACTTGTAGACATAATTGTTTGACGCATTTCTTTTGTCCACAATCCCGCTTTTACTAAATCTTTTAATAAATGTTTATTGACAATAATGAATTCGCCAGAAAGAACTCTTCTTGTGTAAACATTTGAAGTATATGGTTCAAAACATTCGTTGTTTCCTAATATTTGCGCTGTTGAAGCTGTCGGCATTGGAGCTAATAACAAGGAGTTACGTACACCATGTTTTTTAACTTCCTCCTTCAATACGTCCCATTCCCAGCGAGGAGAAGGTGTCACGTTCCACATATCTGGTTGGAAAATCCCTTTAGATACTGGAGAACCTACATATGATTCATATACACCATCTCTTTTTGCAAGATCTTTTGATGCAGTCATTGCCGCATAATAAATCGTTTCAAAAACTTCACGGTTTAACGTTCTTGCTTCTTCAGATTCAAAAGGGAAACGCATCAAAATGAAAGCATCTGCTAATCCTTGAACACCGAGGCCAATTGGACGGTGACGAATATTAGAATTTCTCGCTTCTTCAACAGGATAATAATTTTCGTCGATCACTTTATTTAAGTTGACCGCTGCTTGATAAGAAACTTCAAATAATTTATCATGATCAAAAGTACCTTCTTCTGTTACAAATTTTGGTAAAGCAATCGAAGCTAAGTTACAAACTGCAATTTCGTCTGGAGATGTATATTCAATAATTTCTGTACATAAGTTAGAAGACTTAATTGTACCTAAATTTTGTTGATTTGATTTCCCATTGGCAGCGTCTTTGTATAACATGTATGGAGTTCCTGTCTCGATTTGAGATTCAAGAATTTTAAACCATAAGTCTTGTGCTTTAATAGTTTTTCTTCCTTTTCCTTCTGTTTCATATTTGATATACAATGCTTCAAATTCAGCACTATGTGTATCAGATAATCCAGGACATTCGTGCGGACACATTAAAGTCCAACTGCCATTTTCTTTTACACGTTTCATGAATAAATCAGGAATCCACAACGCGTAAAATAAATCACGTGCTCTTTGTTCTTCTTTTCCGTGATTCTTTTTTAAATCTAAGAAATCGAAAATATCTGCATGCCACGGTTCAATATAAATAGCGAATGAACCTTTTCTTTTTCCTCCACCTTGGTCTACGTAACGAGCTGTATCATTGAAAACACGTAACATCGGAACGATACCATTTGACTCGCCGTTTGTTCCTTTTATGTAAGAACCTTTTGCGCGAATATCATGAATAGACAATCCAATTCCACCTGCAGATTGTGAAATTTGCGCACAATTTTTTAAGGTATCGTAAATTCCAGCTATACTATCTTCTTTCATTGTTAGTAGGAAGCAAGATGACATTTGCGGTTTTGGGGTACCTGCATTAAATAAAGTAGGAGTAGCATGTGTAAACCATCCTTCAGACATCAAATTATACGTTTTGATAGCTGATTGAATGTCACCTTTGTGAATCCCAATAGAAACACGCATTAACATTTGTTGCGGACGTTCAACGATATCACCATTTAATTTCATCAAGTATGAACGAGTCAATGTTTTGAATCCAAAATAATCATATTTGAAATCACGGTCATAAATAATACTTGAATCAAGTAAATCTTTGTTGTCCATAATTACGTTATAGACATCTTCAGCCAATAAAGAGGCGTTTTCTCCCGTTTTAGGATCTATGTATAAATACAAATCTGCCATTACATCAGAAAACGTTTTCTTTGTCTCTTTGTGCAGATTGGATACAGCTATGCGAGAAGCTAAAAGCGCATAATCAGGATGATCTATTGTTTTAGCCGCAGAAACTTCTGCTGCTAAATTATCGAGGTCAGTCGTTGTAACCCCATCATAAATTCCTTCAATAACTTTCATAGCAACCGCTTCAGGAGACACTAAAGGGTCCAAGCCATAACACATTTTTATAATGCGTGCTGTTATTTTATCAAATTTTACTGGCTCTTTTCTGCCGTCTCTTTTTACTACGTACATGGCTGTTCGTTTTTTATTTTAATAATAGATTATAGTTCGTTTTTTAAAAATCTTCGTCTGTGGTAAATCCATGGCTTTCTTTACCTCCTAATACGCCAGATTTCTGGTATTCTCCAACTCTTTTTTCAAAGAAGTTTGTTTTTCCTTCTATTGAAATCATATCCATAAAATCAAAAGGATTTGGCGTATTGTACACTTTTTCATTTCCTAATTCATTTAATAGTCGATCCGCTACAAATTCAATATATTGCCCCATTAAGTCACTGTTCATACCAATTAACCGAACAGGTATTGCGTCTGTCACAAATTCTTTTTCGATCGCCACAGCATCCATGATGATTGATTTAACCGCGTCTTTAGAAAGCTTTTCAATTAAATGATTGTTGTATAAAAGACATGCAAAATCACAATGCAAGCCTTCATCACGAGAGATTAACTCGTTCGAGAATGATAGTCCAGGCATTAACCCTCTTTTTTTCAACCAGAAAATAGAACAAAAAGAACCAGAAAAGAAAATTCCTTCAACCGCCGCAAAAGCAACTAAGCGCTCTGCAAAAGATCCTTTATCTATCCAACGTAATGCCCATTCTGCTTTTTTCTTCACGCAATCTAACGTATCAATTGCATTAAAAAGATGCGCTTTCTCTGCTGTATCTTGAATATAGGTATCGATTAACAAAGAATATGTTTCTGAATGCACATTTTCCATCATGATCTGAAAACCATAGAAAAATTTTGCTTCCGTATATTGAACTTCCGCAAGAAAATGTTCCGCCAAATTTTCATTTACAATCCCATCAGAGGCTGCGAAAAAGGCCAAAACATGTTTGATGAAAAAGCGTTCATCTTCTGTTAATTTGTTTGACCAATCTACTAAGTCAGGGGAAAGATCTATTTCTTCTGCCGTCCAAATACTAGCCTCTGCTCTCTTGTAAAATGACCAAATATCATCATGCACAATTGGGAATAGAACAAATCTACTATTGTTTTTTATTAAAATCGGTTCTACTTGATTCATTTTTTCTTATTAATTTTTAATCTATAAATTTCCACTGCAGGAATTGGTAAAAACCTACTACTTTGACCTTTTTGGTAAAATACTTGTATCCTCGTTTTTTGATTTATGAAATAATTTTATGTCGTTTTATTTCGTCAAATACGGGACTACAAAAATTGTCATTTTAAAGTCTTTTCACAAGTAAAGAAATTCACAACTTAGACATCTTATTAACATTTTATCGCTACACCCCTTTGTTTGTAGTGGTTTTAATGTATTATTTTATTTTTTTAAAGATATTCACAGTTGTTAAATGTCATTTTGTCGATAAATAATTAAAACTCATCAATCGACTGAAGACAAAGAACTTTACGTTTTATTCCATAAATTTAATGAAGTTTTTTACCTTTGTCAACATAAAATAAATGTTGTTTTTAACAGTCAAATGTGTATATGAAATATAAGTTAACGAGCACATGGAAATGATAGATTTTAAACTGCCTTTTATTTCTAAATGGAAGAATGATATTATTCATTTAATCTATCCGAGTACCTGTTTAATTTGTGACAAAGAACTTCCGAATCAATATAAACACATTTGTACTTTTTGCTCAAGTGAATTTAATTATACTTTTTTCGAACTATATAATGAAGCAACTGCGCTGGATCAATTATTTTGGGGCAGAGTGCCTGTTTACAGTACTTATGCGTATTTGTTTTTTGAAAAAGGTAAAAGCACTCAGCCAATTTTGCATGCATTAAAATACAAAAATAAACCTGAGATTGGTTTGGAAATAGGGGAGTTAATCGGAGAGAAACTAAAAGGAATGAGTTCTTTCTTAAAGATTCAAGCGCTAATCCCAGTTCCGATTCATGCAAAGAAAGAGTTTACTCGAGGATATAACCAAAGTGAAAAAATAGCGACGGGCATAGGGAATGTCCTAAATATACCTGTCGTTCTAGATTTTATGGATCAGACAAAGGGAACAGATAGTCAAACAAAGAAAGGAAGATTTTTACGATGGGACAATGTTGAAAATAAATTCAAAGCATCACCTAAAGCACCACTACTTTATTCTCATATTGCCATTGTTGATGATGTGATCACCACTGGAGCAACGTTGGAAGCAATTATTCGTAAGATCCATGAAAGAAATCCTGAAATCTGCATCAGTATAATAAGTTTAGCAATGACAAAATGAAAGCAAATAAGGAATATTTAATCATCGGAGCTGGATTGTCAGGAATATCCATGGCGATGCACTTGATTAAAAATGGAGATAAGGTAACACTTCTAGATAGTGGAGAAAATGTTAGTTCTGCAGTTGCTGCGGGACAAATAAATCCTTTGGTTTTTCGCAGAATGACGAAATCTTGGAGAGTGGATGATTATTTACCATATGCTGAAGAATTTTACGCAGAATTAGCAAGAGATTCATCAACTCCTATCTATTTTCCTATTTGCATTCGAAGAATGTTTTCGTCTGCTCATGAACGTATTATGTGGCTTGAAAAGCAAGATAGAGAAGGATTTTCTCAGTATATGGAAAAAATTACAACTGAAGATGATCACTACGATTTAGCCCAAAATGACTTTGGTTCAGGGCGTATCAAGAAATCATCCTACGTGAACGCCGCGAATTTTTTAGGTGCAGGAAAAAACTGGGTCCATGAAAGAGGAATCCTTCTTTTAGAAAAATTAAACTATGATCTTTTACATCCCGAAACGGGAAAATATAATGGGAAAGAATATGACGCAATAATGTTTTGTGAAGGATCTCAAAATTCAGAAAATCCTTGGTTTAAAAAGTATATTATTGAACATACTAAGGGAGAGGTTTTGACACTGATTTCAACCGCTATATCTCAAGATGAAGCATTAAACCGTAAGTGTTTTCTGTTGCCTGTGGGAGATCATACTTTTCGGTTGGGAGCAACGTATGTATGGAATACACCAGATGTTATTTCAACCCCTGAAGCAAGAATCGATTTACAAGAAAAAATGAGGTTATTAAGTAGAAAGGAGTATCAAATAGTAAATCAACAAGCAGGTATTCGACCTACAACTCCCGACCGAAGACCAATTATTGGGAGGCATCCTGAATTTCATAAACTGCTTATATTTAATGGGTTGGGGACAAAAGGGTACTTAATGGCTCCCTTGTTGGCAAAGGAATTTGTGGAGTATTTGGAAGAGAGAGGCGAATTGGATAAGGAAGTTAGAATAGAAAGGTTTTTGTAGGCTTAAAGCAATCAACTAGTTTTTTTAGTGAAGATTAATAGTTGTAAAAACGAAGAAATCAATACAATTCCAACTACAAAAAACACCTCTGGCAGCTGAATAAACTGAACAAGCCCAAACGACAATGCACTAAACCCAAGAATAAATAAAAGGGATTTAATATGTGGGTTCCATAAATCTTGAATCGACATTTTTGCGAAAAAACCCGGTTTTAAAAATTCCATTTTATATTGAAAATAACCTATAAAAATAATAAGCGGGATTAATACGTATCCTTGCTCAATTCCTCCCACATCTTTTAAGGACCAAAAAGCATATAGTTCTTTTACGCTATCAAAATTTCTTTCAATGTGCGGCATTGATAGTTGTATCAAAAAAATAGAAAATGATAGTAAAAGACTACTTGTTAAAGCGAATTTTCCCCAATGTGAATTTTCCCCTTTTCTAAAATCATTGATTTTCATTGATTTTAGATGAAGCAAAACTTCCTTTGTTAGAAGATCTAGTCCATAAAATATTAAAATAAAATATAGATTCCAATTCCAAAAAAAATAGCCTAAAACAGGTATTACTGAATCCCCGATTAATTGAATATAGGTAGGGTTTAACCGCTTCATTATCTTAATTTCTTTAATTTTTCAGCTAATTCACGAGATAATGCAAAGTTTGGATCAAATTTTAACGCTTGCGAAAAAGATTTTAATGCTTTCGTTTTATCTTCTAAAGTCATTTTAATATGCCTATTCATATAACAAACGCCTAAATTATGCCAAGCTTCCACATAATTTGGGGCAGTTCGAATGGTACTGTTATAAAAATAAATGGCACTATCAAGATTTCTTTGAGCTTCTTCCTGCGTTTTTGATGGTTCAAGCCATTGTTGAATATATCCTTGTTGAAAGAGTGCTTGTGAATAGGCCGTATCCATTTCAATCATTTGACGATAAATTTGTTTCGCCTCATTTAGGTGATTAAATTCTTGTTTCGCATAGGCAATTGCATACAAAACATCCACATTTTTTGGCTGTAATTTTCGCGCCGTTGTATAATATTCCATACAAAGTTCATTTTTTTCGCCTTGATATATTGAACCTAACATTAAATAAGCCTCAAAAAATTTTGAATCTTGTTCAACAGCTGTTTGATAAGAAGATTTTGCTAATTCAATTTGGTTGGTGTGAAGGTAGTTAGTACCTTTCAAAACATAGGCATCCCTATATTTTGGGTCAATTCTTAATGCTGCATTAATGTACTTGAAGGATAAATCAAAATTTTGTTGCTGACTGTATGTAGTTGCCAAGCTCACATATGCCTTGGTGTTTTTTGGTTGGGTTTTTATAATATAAAGAAAGTGTCTTTGAGCAATTGATACATCTGAAAATGTTCGAGTTGGCCGATTATTGAGCACTTCAGCATATAACATTCTTGCGTCTAAATTATTACTATCTAATCGAAATGCTTTTGCTCCATCTGCAATTGCTTTCTCAAAATTATAGTCTTTTATCATTTTATTACCGTGTTGAACGAGTAATGGCATACTGTCTGGATATAAAACAAGTAAACTATCTAAATTTTGCACTTTAGCTTTGTTGGGCTGAACATCTCCGCAGCTCAATAAAAAAAAGACAGGAATAAAAAAAAGGATGTATTTCATTTAATTATTTTCTAGTAATGGATCTTTCAATTTTACAGCAAAGTTAGCCGATTTTTGTGTCTTACTGCTTCAAATTATTAAATTCTTTCTTACTAACTCTATAAAATTACAAGCTATTAACATGACGTTGAAAATCGAACAAAGTTTTTTAATTTTAAAAGTGCATTTTAGTCCGTAAAAAGTAATAAATTTGTACTGTTAAAATTTTTTCGGAAACAGTATGAGATCTTATAAAAAAGCTATAAAAATTATTTTATTTTTTGGGCTGTTCTTTTTTGCCTTCCAATCGTTTGGTCAAGGGTGTTCTCAATGTAAAATGCTATCTCAGCAAGGAGCAGAATTAGATGAAGCATCTTTTGGATCGAATATCAATTGGGGAATTTTATATTTACTTATTATACCCTATCTCTTATTAATGTTTCTTTTCAGAAATAAAATCATTTCTTTTTTTAGAAGTTTGGTAAAGAAGTAAATAGGAGACGATATGCGTATGAAAATGATTTTTTAATTTTCATATACGATTCCTAGTGAGTGACCCATAATGTGGGATTAATTGTCTGAACTGCAGATCCTACAACGAGATGTATTTCAAAATGGGCAACGGAAACAGAGCTATTTGCATTCACTATTAAGGATCCTATCGCCTGTTTTGTGTTTATTTTTGACCCTTTCGACACATAGGTATCTTGGAGATTTGTATAAACTGTACGATAATTACCATGTTTAATTATCACTACTTTCCCAGCGCCAGGAATGTTTAAAATACTCGTAACTTCCCCTTCAAAAACAGACCTAACCTGAGCGCTCTTTGGCGCACTAATATCTATACCACTATTATTTGTAAAAACATTTTCCAAGGTAGGATGTGCATTTTTACCAAACCCTTCTGTGATAGTTCCTTTATCCACAGGCCAAGGTAATTTCCCTTTATTACTTTCAAAGTTAAGATCCAAAGCGGAAGATTCTTTTGTCGCTATAAAAACTTCCTCTTTTCGTGTCACTACTTCTGCTACAGGTTCAGCAGGAGTAATTTTCACATCTGTTTTCACATCTGTTTTGGTTGACGTATTATTGATTACTGTATTTTTTTCTTGAGCCGCTTTTTTCTTAGCCGCAGCAACTTCTTTTTTCTTTTTTGCTTCAGCAGCAGCTTTACCTGCTTTCAATGTTACTTCTGCAATCTCATTTCGTATGGCACTATTTATTTTTTCTCTCAGAACAATTTTTTTATATTCATCTTCTTTTAGTTGAGCTAGTAATTCATCTTCTTTCAGCTTAAAACTTTGATAGACAACTTGTTGTTTGTCTTTGTCAAGTAAAATAGCTTCTTTTTCTTTTTTCTTTTCAGCAAGAACGACCAATTTATGTTTACGTTCTTTTTGGATCGAAGAGATTTCCTCCTTTATGAGTCCTTGGTTTTGTCTAATAATCAAAAATTGTTTTTTTTGAATTTCTGAGATTTTCTGCAGATATTTATTTCTTTTTAAAGCTTTATAATAAGAATCTGACGAAAAAATGTACATCATTTTCCCATATTTATTTCTGTTTTTGTAAGCAAAAAGAAGTAATTTTTTATATTGGTCTTTTAACTTACTTAATTTTTTATATAAGTCCTTAATCTGTGTTCCTTTTTTATTTACCTGTAAATCAGCTCCTCTTATCTGATTGTCAAAATTATTCAGTAATTCTTCCCTAAATTTTATTTGATTATCTATAATCTTTAATTCATTTAAAGAAGCTTCGGTTATTGACTTTGTTTTGTCTAATAAAGATTTCGTGTTAGAAATTTTTGCTTCTAATCTATCTTGTTCTTTTTTCAGTTTTTGACTAGTGGTTTGAGATAGCACGTGATTACTGCTAATAATCAAAAATAGAAGTAACCAAAATAAGAGCTTATTTACATTCTTCATATCCCTCGGGAATTATAAAAATTAACGGTTGTCGATTATTAATTTCAGTTCTTTCATACGTTAAGTCAATAGTAATTGTTTTTCGCGGAGTTTTGATTCGAATAATCACTTCTTTTGGAACTAAATAATTCTCTATCATTTCTCTTGACAGATAATCCACTTCAATTTGAGTAGAATCAGCTGGGCTAATTACCTCCATTTTTACTAACTCATTCATCCTTGCATTTAAAAAATATTGAATGACAATATCGTCAGCGGCATTTCTTTCGTTTCGTCTGATTTTTAATTTCTTGTGGGAAGATAGTACGTAATTGTTTGGATCATGCATTTGAAAGTATCGCTGATTGGTGTCATAATCTAAAGGTAATCCTAAAATAATTTCTTCCAAATTTGAATACATTACATCCACTCCAAAAGACTCTTTGATAAATGATAACTCTTCTAATATAATACATTTATCAATCTTATTGACAACGGATAAAGAATCTTTCGTTATCATCGAATTAATGACAGGTATAGTGGCATATGATACTAAAAGATTAATGGCGCTATCTTTCACCATTCTAATAGAAGTTTTGAATGATTTTTCTGTTGTACTATCCGAATATTTAGTTGTTATTTTAGTGTAAAAAAAAGTAGGTTTTCTTAAAGAGATACTATCCAAGGCTTCTAATAATTGAACCCTTCTCGTTTTTCCTAATCGCACTGCTGGCTCCGTTTTTTCGACTGTTGCACAGGAGGCAACAAAGAAAATGATGAAAAGAAAACAAGAAAACTTAATAGACTGGTTCATAATATTCTTTCTTTTCAATTTTCTGGTTCAAATTTTTGTTTGTTGATCCCGCCATTTGTGCCTTCATCCAAAACTCTACTGCTTTTTCTTTGTTTCCCATTTTAGAATACGCGTCTCCTAAGTGCTCTACAATTATTCTATCCGCTGAATGTAAAGTAAACGCCCTATCAAAGAATTCTTTCGCCTTCACGTATTCTCCTTTTTGAAAAAGTACCCAACCATAGGTATCAATAAAATGCGCTTGATTAGGAGAAATTAGATTTGCCTTATTTATTAGCACTTCCGCATGCTCTAAATCCAATTTTGCCGACGCTAGACGATACGCATAATTATTCATGTTCAGCGTGCTTAAGGGGTCTATTTTTAACGCTTTCTCAAAATTTTCTTTTCCCTCTGTATACTTTTTCAACCCGAAATAGCCATCACCTAATTGACTGTAAAATTCTGATTCCAGCGCTTTATCATTAACAACTAAATCCTTTCCAGTGGTTAAAATACGAACTGCTTCATCGTATTTATTTAGTTGATTGGCTGCAATACCGTTGAACAAATAAATAGAAGAATTAGCCGGGAAAAATTCTAAACACGCTTTGCTATCATCATATAAATCAGAAAATTTCTTTGCTTGGTATTCCATCACAAGAACTTGATTCCAAATAGTATATTTGTTTTTGTCGTATTTTAGGGCATTTTTATAGGCTTCTAATGCTTTATCATCTTTTTCAGCTTTGATAAAATAGTCACCTTGAATTGAATATGACTTTGAATCATTTGGGTATTTTTTTACTAATAGATCAAGTAATTCAAATCCTTCCGGGCCAATTTTAGCACCCTCTTCTAAAATAGAAATTAGGATTTTCATTTTTGCATCAATATCAACATCATCACAAATGAATCCTTTTTTTAATTCATCGAAATATTCCTTTTTCTTAAATTGTTGATGATAAACTTCTGCTAAGAACATATGCGCTCTGCCATTTAATGGGTCAACTTCTGCTAACTCTTGTAAAATCTCGATTGCCTTTTTGTCTTGACCTGATTGAAAATAATAATCAATCAACGTACCAAGTAGATCTGGATCCTTCGGGAATTCAGCCCGCATTTTATTGATTTCTTCAATTCCTTTTTCTGGTTGTTTAATTTGAAGATACAACTTAAATTTTTGTATGGTTAATTCGGGTTGTTTCCCTACTTGTTCTTCGGTTTTATCTAATGCTTTTATCGCTTCATTTACTTTACCTACTTTTACCAAGCATTCTGCATAGCCATACAACCAATCTACATTACTAGGTTCTTTTTGCACCAATTTAGCAAAATACTTTACTGATTCATCGAATTTATTTTGATCGAAATTTTGATAAGCCAATTCTTGGGTGTACCAGATGTTATCGGGCGCTAGTTTAGAAGCCAATTTTAGAGATTCCAGTATTTTAACGGGGTCTTTTTGACTATATAATTGAGATAAGGCATAATACACCGCATCATCATTCTGTCGAACACTCAAGCAATAATCAAATGCTGAAATGGCATTCATAATTTCGCCTTTTGATTTTAATCGTAACCCTTCATGAAAATGCTCAATGTAAGGATAATCCAACATTGAAACCCCTTTTGTTTCAGCGTTAGTCCCCGCGATTTTTTTTACGCCACAAGAGAGCAAATTCACTGTTAAAATAAAAAGGCCAATAAACCGAAAAAGTCTTCCTTTATAAGACATACGATTAATCTGATTCAATAAAGGGGACCAATTTAACATCTATTTAGATTAACAAATGATAGAATAATCGCTCAAGCTCAAATCCCGCGCCAAACCTTTATATTTTGAATTGGAACCCAGCATAGAATCTTTCATGTTGGCATCCACGATTATAGCATCATCTTGAAGTATACTGTTTTTTATAATCGAATTGGTCACCATAGACCCTTTTCCTAAAGAAACATGGGGTCCTACAATTGAATTTTCTAAAATCACATCTTTTCCGATATAACAAGGAGGTATAATAATTGAATCTATTAATTTGGCTGAAGGATGCACCATCTGAACACCTTTTACTAAATCATATTCTAAAACACGCTGATTCGTGAAAACGGTTACTTCTTTGTTTCCGCAATCTAACCATTCAGAAACTTCTCCTGGTTTGAATTTTTTACCAGCTTCCGTCATTCTTCTTAAAGCATCGGGTAACTGGTATTCACCACTTTTAATAATATTATTATCAATTAAATATTCGCATTCTCTTCTTAATGCGGCACCATCTTTAAAATAATAAATACCAATCATTGCTAAATCAGAAACAAAAACATCTGGTTTCTCTATGAAATCAACAATATATCCAGCGGCGTTCATTTTTATTACCCCAAATGCACTAGGGTTTTCAATTTGTTTCACCCATAATATACCATCTGCATTCGGGTCAATTTTAAAATCTGCTTTAAAAAGAGTATCCGCAAAAGCAACTACAACAGGACCTTCCATAACTACTTTCGCGCATAAAACAGCATGAGCTGTTCCTAAAGCGTTGTCTTGATAATAGATAGAACCTTTAGCACCTAGTTTTTCTGCAACAGCAATTAATTCAGCTTCGACCTCTTTCCCAAAATCGCCAATGACAAAAGCTATTTCTTCAATTTTTTCACTGCATACAGCGGCAATATCTTCCACTAAACGATGCACAATTGGTTTTCCGCCAACTGGTAATAAAGGCTTTGGAACAGTTAAAGTATGAGGACGCAATCTACTTCCTCTTCCGGCCATTGGTACAATTATTTTCATTTACTATTTTTAGTATGATTTATAAAATTATTTAACACCAGTACTTCCAAATCCACCTTCCCCTCTAGCGGTATCAGATAAAATTTCGACTTCCGTCCATTGTGCTTGCTCCACCTTTGCAAATACAAGTTGAGCTATCCTTTCTCCATTATTGATCAGAAAATGCTCGTTTGATAAATTGATAAGAATAACTCCAACTTCCCCTCTGTAATCTGCGTCGATAGTACCAGGAGAATTTAACACAGTAACCCCATTTTTGAATGCTAAACCACTTCTCGGTCTTACTTGTGCCTCATAACCAACTGGAATTTCTAAAAAAATACCGGTATTCACAAGCGCTCTTTCCAAGGGTTTCAAGGTGATACTTTGCGTCAAATTTGCTCTAATATCTAAACCTGCAGAGGCGATTGTTTCATAAGTTGGTAAAAGATGTTGGGAATTATTAATGACTTTTATTTGCATTGTAGTATTATTTATATCAAAGTTAATAATAAAAATTGGGAAATTGACTTAATCAAAAACTAGCGGGAAATTGAAATTTAACTGATTTTTTGCTTAACCGACCTAGAAGGTTTTTCCATAAACCATATGAACGCGACGTAAACTAAGATTATCGAATTGTTAATCAATATTTTAGAAAGAGAATCAGAATTTAATACCAACATTTTAGAAAATAAAAACAAGAAAATAGCAAGCCCTAAATACAAGAAAAACTTTCGAAGGTTGTATTTTATAGGGTAGAACTTTTGTCCCAAAATGTAAGATAAAATCATCTGAAAAGCATACACAATGAGGGTTGCCCAGGCACTAGCCATATATCCATAACTTGGTATGAATATAAAATTTATGAGAATGGTTAATGATGCTCCTGTAATAGCTATATAGGCTCCAAATTTTGTTTGATTGCTTAATTTGTACCAAATACTTTGATTAAAATATACCCCAAGAAAAACATTCCCTAATAGTAAAATAGGAACAACTTTTAGTCCATCCCAGTATGCTTTATTTGGAATAAAAAACACTTTGATGATATCCACGTTCAAAGAAACCAGAAGGAAGACAAAACAGATTGCAGCAATAAAATAGTTCATTACTTTGCTGTAAATTTTATTTTTTTCTTCATTTTTTAATTGTGCAAAGAAAAAAGGTTCGGCGGCATATCTATAGGCTGTAATTAAAATAGTGACCAACATGGATAGTTTATAGCAGGCGCTGTAAATCCCGACTTCCCTATTTGCTTCATCCAATGATATGGCGGAGTGACCATCATAAAGCAGATTTTGCAGTAAGATTCTATCAATCGTTTCATTCACAATACCTGCCAAACCACCGATCATTATTGGAAGTGCGTAAATAAGCATTTCCCTTGCGATTCGAGGGTTAAACTTTAATTTGATGTTATAAAAATCTTTGTATAAGAAAATTGGTTTTACCAACGAGGACAATAAATTAGCAGCAAGAATAAAAATAACACCTTCTTCAGGTCGTTTTGGATTAAAAACAACTAACATTAAAAATAGGTTTAAACCAATATTTACGGCGATTGATATCGCTTGAATCAACGCGAATTTAGCCGCTCTTTCTTCTGCCCTTAATTTTGCTAGTGGCAGAGAGGAGATAGCATCAATGCAAACAATTGCTCCCAATAAAATAATGAATATTGGATAATCAGCAACGTTCAACGCAACGGCAATTTCACGATTAAAAAGTAAAATTGAAAGGAGGAATAAAATATTTATACCGATTACCGTTAAAAAACTATTGGAGAAAATTTCATTTTTATCTTCTTTATTTTGAAGAAACCTAAAAAACGCTGTTTCCATTCCAAAACTTAAGAAAACTACTAAAAAAGCAACCCAAGCATACAATTGAGAAACAACTCCATAATCTTTTGCATCCTGAAATGATGCAATATAAATAGGAACCAATAAAAAGTTCAACATTCTACCAAGGATACTCGGTAGTCCGTAAATGGCAGTTTGACCCAATAATTTTTTTATCGGGTTGGACATTAATTTCTAAAATTAGGTTTACGTTTTTCTAAAAATGCAGTCGTTCCTTCCGTAAAATCAGCCGTCCCAAAACATTTACCAAATTCCTCTACTTCCACATCATAGCCATGAATTCCATCGTTGTAATTTGCATTGACAGAGCGAATGGCAGATGCTATTGCTGAAGCGGAATTATTTAAAATTTTTCCAGCAATTTCTTCTGCTTTTGCTAATAATTCAAGTGGTTCAACAACATGATTTACCAATCCCCATTTCAACGCATCTTCTGCATTTATCATTCCGGCAGTAAAAACCATTTCGTTTGCTTTTCCACGACCTACTAATTGCGCTAAACGTTGTGTTCCTCCGTATCCAGGAATTACTCCCAAAGAAACTTCAGGAAGTCCCATTCTTGCATTGGATGAAGCGATACGTATGTGTGAAGCCATAGCTAACTCTAAACCACCACCTAAAGCAAAACCATTAATGGCAGCAATTACGGGAGTTGACAAATTTTCAATATGACTAAATAATATTTCTTGGCCCTTTTTTGCTAATTCTGCGCCTTGTTTAATACTGAAATCAGAAAATTCTTTGATATCAGCTCCAGCTACAAACGATTTCTCTCCTGATCCAGTTAAAATTATCACTCCTATTTCTGAATCATTGTTAGCAGAAGTTAATGCTTTATTCAATTCTTCAATTGTTTCTTTATTCAAAGCATTCAATTGCGAAGGACGATTAATAGTAATAATATGAATTTGTCCTTTTTGTTCTGTGAGTATGTTGTTGTACATGTCAATTAATTTTTTCGGTTGTAAATATAGCTTTTTAAAATTGCAAATTAGCAAATTAGGAAATTGCAGATTACAAATTACAGATTGAAAATTGAAGTATTTTGGTTTAAAATTTGCAATCTGTAATCTTTAATTTGTAATTATTTTCTTGACTTCTTATAAATTTTAATCCCAATCATCAATCCAATAGCGACACCGAAAAAGCCTAAAGTTCCTTTGATCCAATCCATTGAATTTTGCATTTCTACCAAAAAAACAATGGCCACAAGCGCTAAAGTTGCGACTTCATTCCATAAACGCAAACCGTTTGATTTCCATTTAAAGATTCCTTTTTTTAACTCACTGATGATCTTTTGACACACAAAATGATAAAATAGTAGAAGGGCTACGAATGTTAATTTAATGTGCATCCATGGTTGTTTAAGTAAAATTGGATTTTCAACTAACATCCAAGTGCCAAAAAATAATGTTAAAATCATTGCCGGTGTGGTTATTATCCACCACAATTTTTTCTCCATAATTTCAAATTGATCGGAAAGGATTTTTTTAGCTTCTTGTTCTCTTTCTTGTGCTTCTGTATGATAGATAAACAAACGAACAATATAGAATAATCCAGCAAACCAACTTACAACGAAAATAATATGAAGCGATTTTATTGTTGTATAATCCATGGCGCAAAGATAATCTTAAATGTTAGATTGAAAACTACATTTACTAATTTATAATTTCAAATATAGATTGTGAAATTCAAAAAAGAAAATTATGTTTGATACGTAAGAAATTATTTTAACTTTGATAGACTTTAATTTACAACACCAAAACATGTACTAATGAAATTAATACTACTTTATCTTTTATTGTTATTTAATGCCTCGTTTATTTATTCACAAATTGTCCCATCTTTTCCTGGAGCTGAAGGATTTGGAGCTGAAACAGTTGGAGGACGGGGAGGACAAGTAATTTATGTTACGAATTTAGATCCAAGTGGTCCAGGTTCTTTAACGGAAGCCTTAGCAACGCCTGGTCCAAGGTATATTTTATTCAAAGTTAGTGGATTGATAAATGCAGCTGCAGAAGTGATTTATGGTGATTTTACGTTGGCTGCTCATACATCACCTGGCGGAGTTACGGTCAGAGGTTTTGTTATTGATGAAATGTACGATACAATTGGAACGGGAGACAATATGATTATTAGACATCTAAGATCTCGCCCTAAAACAGATTCAATTATTGCTGGTCAAGGATATGTTTTAGATGATGCTTTTCGCTTTGATGGGGCTTCAAATGTGATTATTGATCATTGCTCTTTTGCCAATGCAGTAGATGAATGCATACAAATGTCAAATTCTAGTCATATTACAATACAAAATTGCTCTTTAGCTGAAACATTAGGAGAACACTTTTATTTAGGTGGAATGCTATTAAATTATTCCAGTGCAGAATATCCTCAAGATAGTATTAGTATTCATCATAATGTTTGGAATAGACTCGGAGGAAGGTTGCCTGAATTTAGTTGTGAGTCATACCCATATGGAGGAACGAGAAAATTAAACATTGAATTATCAAATAATTTAATTTGGGATCAACCTATTAATATTTGGTACAATTCAAACATTGACCAAACTGCACCTTTACCAATTGATTCATTTTTCCTAAATATGAATTGGGTAAATAATTACAGTGTCGGAAAATCGGATTATACAGGCGGGATGATTTCACATGATTTTATGAATTTTCCGGATAATCATTTTTATGCAAGTGGAAATAAAATGAATTTATACCCTTCGTATTCGGATTACGATTTATTCTATTGTTGCAATGATTTTTCATCTCCTGGAAATAATCCAAATTTAGATTTTGGACTTTTAACTCAGGAAACAGCTAGGCATCCTTTTCCATCAATAACTTATACACCAACTACTCAATTAACAAGTTACATCTATGACAATGTTGGTGCTTTTCACAGAGATAGTATGGATAGACGTTTATTAAGTTTTTTACCTTCTAATACCGTAGATGCAGCACTTGTTGATGAATTAGATCATTACAACGATGCATTTATTTTAGATTTCGATATTTCGAATCCTCCATCTCCTCTTTCTGATTCAGATAATGATGGAATGCCCGACTATTGGGAAGTATCTCATAGTTTAAATTCTAGTGTTCAAGATCACAATGGAACAAGTTTATCTAATTCGATAACTGGAATAAATGGATATACCAACTTAGAATGTTACATCAATTGTCTTTCCGACTATTTAGTTTCAGGTTCAACTACCATTCCTTGCGGAATTACTGGTGTAGCAGGAATTAATGCTAAAATTACTTTGGAAGAATCTGTTTTTGTTTATCCCAATCCATCAAGAGGTAAATTCACTGTAATGATGCCAAAAACTGCGAGTCAATTGCAAATATTGAATTCAATTGGTCAGGTTATTTATCGCACTGCTGCTGAAAATCAAATATCCAAAGAAATTAGTATTGAAGAAAACGGTGTGTATTTTATTGAAATTAAAATCGGTGATACAACTGTAAACAAGAAAATAATTATTTGTGATTAAACCAAAAAGAAAACAATATAACGGATAGTACTTTTTTGAAAAGATTTAATTCTACATAATTTTAGATTGTTAAATGAGGCAATAAACAAATTATTGAAATGCGATAAAAATTTAAATTCTTCCTAATAATCAACTTTAAATTTGGGCAAATTCAAACATCCAACATTAAAACCCTATCTTTGCGCTTTCAAAAATGAATAAAATGAGTATAGAACTTTCTGATCAAGAAGTTCAACGTCGTGAGTCGTTGAAAAAATTGCGTGATTTGGGTATAAATCCCTATCCTGCTGATTTATATCCTGTAACTAGTTATGCTTTTGACATAAAGAACAAGTTTGAGGAAGGTAAGAAGGTTTGTATTGCAGGGCGTTTAATGAGTCAACGTGTGATGGGAAAGGCTTCGTTCGCAGAAATTTTAGATTCTACAGGACGAATTCAAGTATATTTTAATCGCGATGAAATTTGTCCGGGAGAAGATAAAACTTTGTATAACGATGTATTCAAAAAATTATTAGATTTAGGAGATTTCATTGGAATTAAAGGATATTTATTCACTACACAAGTAGGTGAAATTTCTGTGCATGTGGAAGAATTTACACTTTTGAGTAAATCTTTGAAACCACTGCCATTGCCTAAAACAGATAGTGAAGGAAAAGTTCACGATGCGTTTACGGATCCTGAATTAAGATATCGTCAACGTTATGCGGATTTAATTGTGAATCCACATGTGAAAGAAACATTTATAAAGCGTTCGAAAGTGATTTCAACGATGCGTAATTTCTTTGACGAAAAGGGATATATGGAAGTAGAAACACCTATTCTTCAGCCAATTGCTGGTGGTGCAACGGCTCGTCCGTTTATGACACATCACAATGCATTGGACGTTCCTTTGTATTTACGTGTTGCAAATGAATTGTATTTAAAAAGATTGATTGTTGGCGGATTTGATGGTGTATATGAATTCGCAAAAGATTTCAGAAATGAAGGAATGGACAGAACGCATAATCCAGAATTTACAGTAATGGAAATCTATGTGGCTTACAAAGATTACAACTGGATGATGGATTTCACGGAACAAATGATCGAAAAAGTGGCTATTGAAGTTACTGGAAATACAGATGTTAAGGTTGGTGAAAATACAATCAATTTAAAAGCGCCATTTAAGCGCATTACAATGCGCGATTCTATTCTTGAATTTACTGGATTTGATATAAATGGCAAATCAGAAGAAGAATTATACGCTGCTTGTAAATCTTTAGGAATTGCCACCAACCCAACAATGGGGAAAGGTAAATTAATCGATGAGATTTTCGGAGAAAAATGCGAAGGAAATTATATTCAACCCACATTCATTACCGATTATCCGATCGAAATGTCTCCTTTATGTAAACGTCACAGAGACAATCCAGAATTGACGGAACGATTTGAATTAATGGTCAATGGGAAAGAAATCGCTAATGCCTATTCTGAATTAAATGACCCTATTGATCAAAGAGAAAGGTTCGAAGAGCAAATGAAATTATCGGAAAAAGGAGATGACGAAGCGATGTTTATTGATCAAGATTTCTTGCGTTCGTTGGAATATGGAATGCCTCCAACATCAGGAATGGGCATTGGAATTGACCGTTTGGTAATGTTAATGACAAATAATTCATCTATACAAGAAGTGTTGTTTTTCCCTCAAATGAGACCAGAAAAATTTCAAACTGGACCAGATTTAGAATCGTTCAAAAAAGCAGGAGTGCCAGGAGAATGGGCAGAACATGTTTTCAAAGCAGGTTATTCTTCTGTAGATGAATTGTTAATGGCAAAGCCAACGTCTGTTCACCAGCAATTGAATGGATATAGAAAGAAAAATAAATTAGAAATTGAAGCATTGCAATTGGAGGAAGTTCAAGCTTGGTTCAACTAATTCTCTTATAGGTTTTTAAAGGGGCGAATTCAGAAGAAATAGCTCCTTTTTTTTCCACTACTATTCCATTATTTTTTTGAGAAAAAATAAAAGCCGACTTTATTTGTAAAAGCTATCAAATTTTTTTAAATTTGTTACCTCATAGAGTTGTATGGCAGAATATAAAGCAGGTCCTTTTTTAGAGCAGATTAACATTCCAAGTGATTTAAGATCGAAATTTAAGATCGAAGATTTACCTCAGGTTTCTGATGAAGTTCGTCAGTATATCGTTGATGTTATTTCTGAAATTGGGAATAGTCACTTTGGCGCTAGTCTTGGTGTTGTTGAGTTGTCTGTTGCTTTGCATTATGTTTTTAACACACCTTATGATCAGCTAGTATGGGATGTTGGACATCAAGCATATGGGCATAAAATTCTTACAGGAAGAAGAGATGTTTTTCATACGAACCGAATAAAAGGAGGGATTTCAGGATTCCCAAAACGTTCTGAAAGTGAATATGACTCTTTTGGAGTTGGTCATTCTTCTACTTCAATTTCTGCAGCGTTAGGAATGGCTATTGCCAATCATTACAAAGGAGAAAAAAATCGGCAACATATAGCAGTGATTGGCGATGGTGCTATGACAGCAGGTATGGCTTTCGAAGGTTTAAATCATGCAGGTTTTGAGAAAGATTCAAATTTATTGGTGGTTTTGAACGATAATTGTATGTCAATAGATACACCTGTTGGCGCTTTAAAAGAATATTTAACTGATATTACAACTTCTCACACGTACAACAAAGTGAAAGATGAAGTTTGGAAATTGTTAGGAAAAATTTCAAAATTTGGTCCAGATGCACAAACAGTTGCTTCAAAAATATCAAGTGCTTTAAAAGGTTCTTTATTGAAACAAAGTAATTTATTTGAGTCATTCAATTTTAGATATTTCGGTCCTGTTGATGGTCATGATGTGATTGGACTTGTCAAGGTAATGGAGGATTTGAAAGATATACCTGGCCCAAAATTATTGCATATCGTGACAATGAAAGGGAAAGGATATAAATATTCTGAGGAAGGTAATCCAACAAAATGGCATGCTCCTGGGGTGTTTAATAAAGAAACAGGTGAAATTGTTAAGATTGTTCCTAAATCTCCGCAAGCGCCAAAGTATCAAGATGTTTTTGGCTATACAATTGTAGAGTTGGCAGAACAAAATGACAAAATAATGGGGGTGACACCCGCTATGCCTTCCGGTTGCTCTCTCAATATTATGATGGAGGCAATGCCAAATCGCTCATTTGATGTTGGAATAGCGGAACAACATGCAGTAACATTCTCAGCAGGTTTAGCGACTCAGGGCTTAATTCCCTTTTGTAATATTTATTCAACATTTATGCAACGTGCATACGATCAAGTATTGCATGATGTTGCGATTCAAAATTTGAACGTTGTTTTTTGTTTAGATCGTGGCGGTTTAGTAGGCGCAGATGGGGCAACTCATCATGGTGTGTATGATTTAGCTTATATGAGATGTATTCCAAACATGGTTGTTTCTTCACCAATGAATGAGTCAGAATTGCGTAATTTAATGTTTACCGCTCAACAAGACAATATGGGTCCATTCTCTATTCGTTACCCACGGGGCAATGGAGTAATGACAGAATGGAAAACATCCATGAAACCTATCACCGTAGGGACAGGAAGAAAAATTACGAACGGGGAGGATTTGGCTATTTTAACGATTGGCCACCCAGGAAATTATGCTCAAACTGCTGTAAATCAATTAAAGGAACTAGGAGTTTCTGTTGCACATTATGATATGCGTTTTGTGAAACCAATAGATGAGGTAATGCTTCATGAAGTTTTTACAAAATTTTCGAAGGTTATCACTGTGGAAGATGGATCAGTAATGGGAGGGTTTGGTTCTGCAGTCATTGAATTTATGGTCGATAATAAATATGCTGTTGAGGTGGTTCGTTTAGGAATTCCAGACAGATATATTCACCATGGAACTGTTGAAGAACTGCAAGCTGAATGTGGCTTTGATGCTACAGGAATTATTTCTACCGTAAAATCATTTTTACACATTCAAGATTCAGTTATTTCATTGGATGAAAAAGTAGGTTAATTACTGCTTTTTATTTTCTATTTTTCACTCTTTTCATGATAGACAAGCAACAAAAAAAGACCAATTACGGAGCATTAACAACTTTAACAACTGTATTTTTCTTTTGGGGATTTATTGGGGCCGGAAACAGCGTATTTATTCCTTTTTGTAAACATTATTTTGATTTAGATCAGTTTCAAAGTCAATTAATAGATTTTGCTTTTTACGGAGCATATTATCTTGGAGCGTTATCCCTTTTTATTTTTGGCTCTACTGCGGGAAAAGATTTAATTGCTCAGTGGGGATATAAAAAAAGTATTGTTTATGGCTTACTTTTTTCAACACTTGGGGCTGTTGCAATGATTATTTCGGTTTATCTCAATGTTTTTTCAGGGATGTTGTTTGGTCTTTTCATTGTAGCATTAGGATTCTCTTTGCAACAAACGTCAGCAAATCCGTTCATGATTTCACTTGGAGATGAAGCAACAGGAAGTAATAGAATAAATTTAGGTGGATCCATCAACAGTCTTGGAACATCTATTGGACCTTTAGTAATATCTCTTTCATTGTTTGGAACTACTGCTGCAATAAGCGATGAAATGATAGCACATTTGAGTTTATCTAAAGTAAATATATTATATGGTTGCGTAGGTTTACTCTTTTTAGGCACAGCCGCTCTGTTTGGATTTTCCAAAAAAGTACCTGCTGGAATAAGTGAAGAAAAACCCGAAAAAGCAAAAAAAGCGGTTGTAACATTGTTAATAATAACGGGATTATTGGCAGCATGTTTCGCGCCAGTATTTGCTAGTTATCGCTCAAAAGAGGCAAAAGAATTAGTGGAATTAAACCATGATTTAGAATTGGTAAATAGAGATGGCAACGGAGTATTGATAAAAATAATGACTTCTGAGCAAGAAAAAACAAAACAAGCAATTACTATAGCTATTGACAAAATCAGGAAACCTTTAGAGAAAAGCAGATTATTGTGGTTATCTTCCGGCTTAATAGTAGTTTTAGGCGGTTTATTGTTCGTTTTTAAAAAAGGGAAATCTCAGAAAGAAGGTTGGGGCGCGATGCAGTTTCCGCAACTAGTTTTAGGAATGATAGCTATTTTTGTATACGTTGGCGTGGAGGTAGCAATAGGAAGTAATTTTGGAGAGTTGCTAAAACAAAAGAAATTTGGTGGTTATAGTTCATCTCAAATACCTCCGTTTATAGCCATGTATTGGGGCAGCTTAATGATAGGGAGATGGGCAGGAGCTATTAGTGCTTTCGAATTAAAAAAATCAACAACTCAAGTTTTACGTTTTATTATTCCACTTCTTGCCTTTGCTGTTGTTCTTGGGTTTTCTAAAGTTTTCGGATATACTATTCAACCTTTATATTGGTACATTTGTTGTGTCTTCATTCAGATATTAGCTTTCCTCGCGACAAAGGACAAACCTGCATTAACTTTATTTGTTTTTGGATTATTAGGAGCAACAGCTACCATAGTTGGACTTTCAACTAGTGGAATAACGGCTATTTATGCATTTTTAAGCGCAGGTCTTTTTTGTTCAATTATGTGGCCTTGCATCTTTTCATTATCACTTGCTGGTCTTGGAAAATATCAATCGCAAGGATCAGGATTTTTAGTGATGATGATTTTAGGGGGAGGAATCATTCCGCCAATTCAAGGAAAATTATCCGATGTATTAGGTATACAGCCTTCTTTTATAGTGGGTACAATTTGTTTTGTTTACCTCGCTTTTTTTGCATTCTATGTTAAGAAAATTCTAAAAAATCAAGGAATATCCTTTGATGAAAAAGTCTAAATAAGGTTGCGGTAATGAAACTTACTATGGTCTAGCTATATATTAACCTTAGTTCGACTGATATTTTTATTATTAGATTCCCTATAAAAAGGCTGAAAAACTTCTATTTAAAAACTTCTTCTGTTGTACTTCTTATTTTTTCACAGAGTAAGTCTGTTGGTAAATCATTATCATCATTCCCAAAAGGATCTTCGATTTCTTCTGCTAATACTTCGATACTGACTAATACATAAAAAATGAAGGTCGCAATTAATACTGAAAAATACCCATAATTAGTAACTAAAGCCAACGGCAAAGTTGTCACATAAATAAAGATAAATTTCTTTATAAAAAGACTGTAAGAAAAAGGGATCGGGGTATTTCTGATTCTCTCGCATGCTCCAAGACTATCCATCAATTTGTTACAGTTTTTATCTAAGATTGCAAAATCTTGATCTGAAATGAGATTATTTTGTTTTACTTCAATCAATTTTCTATAGATGAGTTGTATGATTGATAAAGGTTGGTGTTTTTTAGTACTGATAAATGCCAATTCATCAGGGAGTAATTCCAATTCATCTATATTTACACCACTTCGAAGACTTTCTTTGGCTGCAAAGACAAAATTAGGAATCATTCTCATGAAGAAATCACGATCTTCAGCGTTGGTTAACATACTTGAAAGTTTCACAGAAAAATTTCTAGTATCATTAACCAATTCACCCCATTTTTTTCTGCCTTCCCACCATCTATCATACGCTGTGTTGGTTCTAAATATTAAAAGTAAAGAAATAACAAATCCCACTAATGAATATACTGAAATTAATTTTTCCAAATTATGATTACCAGGGGTAAATCGCAAAATCAAAAAAGTAATCAGAAATGTAAAAATAGCAATGTAAAATATTTCTTTCCATAATATTCGCAAAGTATCGCTCTTGTGGAAAGCGAAAATCATTTGTAACCATGTTTTTGGATTATAATTGATCATACTTGAATATTAACTGTTTTAATAGAGCGGAAAAATCTATAAATAAGTCTGTCTAGCCATGCAAATAATAAGGGGAGATCATCAAATACACGACAACCCCTGAAACGGCCACATAAAACCAAATTGGCCATGCAAAACGAGTCCATTTTTTGTGCTTTACAAAATCGCCTTGCCAAGCAAATAGATAGGTAAATAAGACGATAGGTATGATTACTATACTAAGTAAAATGTGAGAAATTAAAATGAAATAATAAATCATTGAAGTGTATGCGATAGAAATCTTTTCATAATGATCAACATCATTGTCGTGATTAAGATCTCCATATTTTGTACCTTCTCCACTTGTCATATGATAAGCTACATAACAGGCAAGAAAAACAATAGACAATAACAAGGATAATCTTATGTATCTTCTATGAACAGTCATGTTTTTTCTTTTAATTGCAATAAGAGCAAACACCAAGAAAATTGCCGTGACACCATTTATAGTTGCATAAAATTTTGGAAGGAAAGTAAGATTTACTCCTGTAATTTCAACGTTAAACAATAAAACAACTACTAATGGAACGGCGATTGCAGCTGTATAAATAGCAATTTTAGCATTTTTTAATTTTTTCGGATCAGTTAATTGCGTACTCATATTTTAATAATTTACGGATGTCATTTTCTAATTTATTCACTTCTTTTGGGTCTGAAATTTTATACACCCCTCGCACATATCCTTGTCTGTCTACAAGTGTGAATGCTTCTGAATGCGCATAACCACCTGCTGCCTCTTTATCTTCTGCTGCAACAATTAAAAAGTTGTCAATTCCTAACGCATGTGTTCTTGCCTCATTCCCAGTAAAAAATTGCCAGTTCTTTGCAGTAATTTCATTTATTTTAATGTATTTTTTCAACACACTTGGACGATCATTTGTTGGATCAATACTGAATGACATATACTGAATGTATTCGCTTAAATCCTTTGTTTGCTCGTTTAGTCGTTTCATTTCTCTGGTCATTTTTGGGCAGATCGATTGACAGTTCGTGAAAATGAAATCGGCTACCCAAATTTTTCCTTTCATATCAGTTGATTTGATCAGGATAGAGTCTTGATTGAGGTATGAGAAATTGATTATTTTGGGATAGACAGTATCAGCAACTTCTTTCCCATCTATCATTTTATAAATAATATCAGCATTTCCTAAAATGGGCAATATTTCTTGTTTTGATTTTTTATCTCCACATGAATAAAAGGCAAATATAAAAAGTAAGGGAAAAATAATTTTCATTTTTAATTGTTGACGTTTAATAAAATTACTGAGATTTCATCATTTTTGCTTTCCTTGCTTTGTCGTATTGCTTCTGCAGTAAAGCGATGTGCTGATACATTCTTCTAATTGAACCTTCAGCAGTTCCTCGGTTCACCATACGGAGATGATTTTGCTTATCTATTAGTAGCATTAACTCTGTATAGGCTTCACCACCAAAATAACTTTCCCCTTTTTTTAACAAGGATTGATTGTTGAATTTAAAATCAAACACAGAACGTCCTTCACCACTTGCTAAAAACCAAGTATCTGGATCAAATCCTTCTATATTATCCTTCATAGAAGCCGTCAACATGGATAAGTTTGTCACTGGATTACCTTTTCCGTCTGTGACAAATGAAACAATTTTTACCTGCTTCAATTTCTTTTTATTTTTTCGAATATGTTGATATATGGCTTGGTCAAAATGCCACATGGAAATAGCACAGCTATCAGGACATGTTAGTTGAAGAGTTGTAATAACGACAATCTTATCTTTAAAATCTTTCGAAGAATATTTTTTTCCTCGGCCATCGATAAAATGATAATCGCTTGCAATTCCATAATCGGGTAATTCTTTAAACTTATGACTACAACCCCTAGTTGATAAAAAAACTAATAAAGAAGCCGGTAAAAGTAAAATTAGTATAGCTACTATTCTATTTATACCGGCATTATTTTTAATTACCATTATTAATATGAATTATTAATATCCGTTTTTTTCCCAAACCCCTGAAACGTAAACTGACTCAGCAAGAAGCAAAATAAGTAAATAAATTATGAAAAGGATATACGGAACTAAAATCACGTACTTCAATGATTTTTTCTCGTGACCTAAATGCATAAAAGATAAAACAATATATGCCGCTTTAATAAGTGTTAGAATGATAAATAATACTTTTATTACAGGCCAGCTTGGGCTACTTTGTTTTATTATTGACCCTAATGTAACCTCAACAATTGTAATTACAGTTAATAGTGCGGTCACAAACCAAATATTTTTACGCATTTTAGCTCCTTCTTCCTCACTGTGGTGTGCGTCTAAAGAATATTCTATAATATCATCTCTTTTCATGATAAATTTTTTTAAAAATTAATTAAACAAGATAGAAGAAGGTAAATACAAATACCCAAACTAAATCGACAAAATGCCAATATAAACCAGTTTTTTCAACCATTTCATAGTGACCTCTTTTATGATACGTCCCTTTCAATACTCCTAATAAAATAATGATGTTAAAACATACTCCAGAAAATACGTGAAAACCATGAAACCCAGTAATAAAGAAAAAGAACTGTCCGTATTGTTGCGGACCATATTCATTCTCCTTTAAATCTGCCCCATAAATAACTTTATGCGATTCTCCGCTGTTTATAGCTCCATAGTATAATTCTGAAGCTTCTTTACCAGTAATTTTGTCTGAAACTTTATGTGTTTTCCCAGTTTTTTTAATAACCAACATCATATCATGATCAGCTGCTTTATTTACATGTGCTAAAGATCCGTCCTGCAAGGTAATTACCCCATTTACTATGTTTCCTTCAACAACAGCATGGTGATACTGGTGAATCAAATCCTCTGTAATTACTTCTCCTTTTGTATGATGTTTACCAGCTGTAGTGACCGTAAAATTTTTAATTTCTCCAAAATGACCTTTAACAATTGCTTGAGATCCGTCTGCTAATTCTACTTTACCAAATTCAGAACCGTGAATAAAATGGCTCCATTCCCACGCTTGTGAACCAACGAAGAAAAAACCACCAATAATAGTAGCAACCATCCACTTACTTACTCCTTTTATATCCATTCTATGCCCCGCCTCAACGGCAAGTACCATCGTAACAGAAGAAACGATCAAAATAAATGTCATTAATGCAACGTAAATTAGGGGATACCCATGACCTAAAAAAGGCAATGAATTAAACGTTTCTTCACCAATCGGCCAAGCGTCTTGTGCGTTAAATCGGGTGAAACCGTAGGAAATTAAGAGGCCTCCAAATGTCAGTGCATCTGACACTAGAAAAAACCACATCATTAACTTTCCATAACTGGTGGTAAATGGAGAAATCTGTCCTCCCCATGCTGTCTTTGTATCAATTTGTTGTGTAGCGTGTTCAGCCATTGTAATAAATTTTGTACAAGTTTAGTGAATAAAAAGTAAAAAAAGCAATAAATACAACCATAATATTGCTAAATAATGCCAGAAAATAGCACCTAATCTTAAGCTAAGTGTATCTGAACTAGTAAAACGACCTAATAATGAACTATTTACAATCCTAATCATATAGAGTAAGGCGAAGATAATATGTACCAAATGAAGAAAGGTAATTATCCACAAATACGAAGAAGATGTGTCTGGAGACTCTAATGGTTTTGTTTGAAGATAATCATCTAATATTTTACCTTTGTATTTCCAGATTCTATTTTCATAATCTAACTCTTTTCCTTTGAAATAAACATGAAAATCCTTTCCTATTTTCCCTTTCATAAAAAAGTCACCTCTTTCAGCCCTAATATTAATTGCTAAATCTCTTAATCGCATAAGGTCTATGAATTTTAATGCAGAACTATCAGGCAAAGAAAGTTTCCCATTTATCAAATCAACAGGCTGTTGTTTATAATACAATAAAAAAGATTTTCCATAATTCGATACAGCCAAATCTTTGGGATTATCTATTGTTTCAAATTGTTTCGTAAATTCTTTTAATTCAGAGAATTGCGCTGAAGTTAATTTTTTTTGATCTACTAAATAATCATTACCATCAATTTCTAAAAATTTCCCATTGTATTTTATTTCATAATAACCATAATATCGACCATCATCTCCAATACTGCCGTATCGACCATCTACAACCATGATTTCACCCCGCAAATGACTTCCAGAATCGACTAGTTGTCCATACCCTTTGTACTGAAAATAAACAAACAAAAGCCCAAAAACAAATGTTAATACAACAAATAACTTTGATAATTTTTGATTATTTTTTTTTGCAAAGGTAATTCCTAACTGAATAAAAACACTACTTAGTACAATAACGGCAGTACTTATCCAAAAAGAAATCGGCAAAGGAAATTTGATCCAAAAAGAATCTCCCATCGAAACAATATAAGCGGATGTTAATCCAGCAAATAGCATTACTATACTAAAAATACTTA